>NZ_JAXIVS010000010.1:300000-402826 GCF_034259325.1 Hyalangium ruber
GGGCGGCGCCGCCTGGCCCCTGTGGCGGCTGGGCAAGCGCGTGCTCCCGCATGAGGGGCTGTGCGTGCTCCTCGTCCTCGCCTACCTCACCACGCCCTTCACCAGCGTGCTCCTCGACGGCGGCTTCCGCCCCGAGGTGTGCTACCCGCTCTTCGGCCTCACCTTCCTGCTCGGTTGGGTGGAGCGCCGGCCCGCCCTGTGGGGCGCCGCGCTCGTGGCCTTCCTCGGCATCAAGGAGGACGCCGCCTTCTATGTCATCGCCTTCGCCCTGGGCGTGTTCCTCTTCGAGCGTGCGCGGTGGCGGCCCGCCCTCGGCATGCTGGTGGCCGCCGCCGCCCTCTTCGTCTTCAACGTGCGCTTCTTCCAGCCGCTGATGCTCCAGGGCTCGAACTACGCGCAGCCCACCTACGTCACCTTCTGGGGCCAGTACGGCGCCACGCTCCCGGAGATCGTCCGCAACATGCTCACCTCGCCCCTGCGCCTGCTGGGCGATGTGCTCACCTCGGGCTGGTACCGCGTCTTCGCCCCCGCCCTGTTCCTGCCGCTGCTCTCCTCCCGCGCCCTGGTGCCGATGCTGGCCACCGTCTTCCTGCTCGGCTCCACCTCCTACGCGAAGATGCGCGGCTTCGGGACGTACTACCCGGTGACGCTGCTGCCCTTCTTCTTCTGGGGCTTCACCGAGGCCTACGCCGTGCTCGGCCGGCACCCCTGGCTGGCCCGCCTCCGCGAGGGCCTGCTGGTCGTGGCCCTGCTCCTCTTTCCCCTCGTGGGCGGTAACTACGCGAAGTTCTCCCGCCCGCCTTCCGAGGTCCGCCAGGCCCTGCCGAGCGTTCGTGAGCGGCTCGCGCGGGAGCCCGGCCCCATCTGCGCCCAGACGGTCTTCTTCCCCCACCTGCCCTATGAGCTGCCGCTGCGCCCCCTCTTCGAGGACTGCTGGGAGCACCCCGAGTGGTCCAAGCTGGCCCACCCCGAGCTGGAGCCCTACCCCTTCACCCGCGCCGCGTTTCAGCGCCACCTCGAAGAGGCCCGGCGGCAGGGGCGCACCGAGGAGCTCGGCGCGGGCTTCGTCCTGATCGATCCGGGGGCGCGAGGCCCATCCACCTCGGTGGACACTTCGCGCTAGGTTCTGCTCCTGAAACGGAGGTGGGTGCCATGCGATGGCTGCTCCTCATGATCGCGGTGGGTGCGGCGGGGACGGCCGGCTACTTCGGCCTGTTCGTGAAGAACTCCTTCTCCGGCTACTCCAACGCGCAGCTCGACGTGCTGGAGCGCGAGCTGACCGCGGGCGCGGCGCAGGAGCGCCCTCCGAGCAAGCGCAAGTCGAAGTCCACGAACACGGACGAGGAGCAACAGGTGTGGGCCGAGGTTCAACAACGCCTGCTGCTGGAGGAGCGCCAGCGGCGCTTGTTCCTGGTCCTCTCGCTGGGCGTGGCGGCACTCTCGGGCCTGGGCGCGGCCTTCGTCCGAGGCAAGGCCTCCACCTCCCCCGTCCTGACCGAGCGAGGCGAGGACGCCCGGCTGGTCGCGGCGGTGGGAGACCCGGCGGTCCTGCGCGAGGGTGCGCGCCAGAAGGCGGCGAGCCTGCTGGGTGTGTCCCCCGATGCGCCTCCCGCGGTCATCGAGGCGGCGCTCCAGGCCCAGCTCCAGCAGCGAGACCCGTCCCTGCTGGTGGGACTCGGGCCTGACTTGAAACAGCTCGTGCTCCAGCAACGTGAGGAGCTCACCCGCGCCCGGGACGTGTTGCTCGAGAAGTCCGGCGCGACGCGAGGGAAGGACACATGAGCAGCGGGGAGTTCGAGTTCTGGTTCGAGTTCGCGAGCACCTACTCCTACGTGGCGGCGATGCGCATCGAGGCCGCCGCGGCCCAGGCAGGCGCCCGCATCCTCTGGCGCCCCTTCCTGCTCGGGCCCCTCTTCACCGAACAGCAGGGCATCAAGGACTCTCCCTTCAACGTCCACCCGGTGCGCGGGCGCTACATGTGGCGGGACCTCGAGCGGCTGTGCGCCAAGTACGCGCTGCCCTGGCGCAAGCCCTCGGTGTTCCCGCGCAACAGCATCCTCCCGTCGCGCGTGGCCCTCCTCGGCGCCGAGCAGCCCTGGGGCCCGGACTTCGTGCGCGCCGTCTACCGCGCCAACTTCGCCGAGGACCGGGACATCTCCTCTCCGCCGCTCATCGAGGAGCTCCTCACGAAGGCCGGCGCCGACGCCCGCGCCGTGCTCGCCCAGGCCGAGTCACCCGACACCAAGCTGCGCCTGCGTGAGCAGACCGCGCTCGCCGGAAAGCTCGGCATCTTCGGCGCTCCCAACTTCCTGGTACGCGGCGAGCTGTTCTTCGGGCAGGACCGGATGGACGACGCCCTGGCACACCTGGGCGCCTCCGCCGCTACGGGGCGCTAGCGGCGCTCACCCCGGTGAGCTCCGCCGCCATCTCCCGCAGCTTCTGGCTGCTGAAGGGCTTGCGCATCTCCTGCAGCCGCCGCGCCTCTCCGAACTCACGCAGGATTTCCTCCCAGGAGTAGTCGGAGTAGGCCGAGCACAGCACCACCTGCAGCCCGGGCGCCACCTGCCGCAGGTGCCGCAGCGTCTCGACACCGTTCCAGCCCGGCGGCATGCGGTAGTCCAGGAAGACCAGCGCGTAGGGCTGGCCCGAGTCCTCCGCCTGCCGCACCTTGTCGAGGCCCTCCTCGCCCTGGAAGGCCGACTCCACCTCGAAGGCCTCCTCCTTCCCCCCCGCACTGCTCGCGGGCGCCGAGCCGAAGAGCGCCCCCTCCAGCTGGTCCAGCAGGTGGGTGTTCGCCTTCGGCTCCGGACAGAGGACCCGCCGGAAGTCGCGGTGGATCGCCTCGGAGTCGTCGATGATCAGGATCCGCTTGGTGCGCCTCATGCCGGCGAGCCTTCGGCCGCCGCGCGAACCCGAGCCACCCACTCGCGGACCCGCTCGCGCAGCTTCTCCGGCTCGAAGGGCTTGTCCAGCCGGGGGTTGGACACCTGCTCCAGGAACTCCTGGGCCGCTGGCGTGTAGGCCCCACCGGTGACGAACACCATGCGCTGGGCCCGCTCGGGCTCGGCCGCCTTGAGCTGGGCGTACAGCTCCATGCCCGTCATCTCCGGCATCATCAAGTCGCAGAGGATGACGTCATAGGTGCCCTGCGGCGAGCGCAACATCTCCAGCGCCTGCCGCGAGCTGACCACCACCTCCACCTCATGTTCGCGCGCCAGCGTCCGCCGCAGCGCGGAACTCACCAATGGATCATCATCCACCACCAGCACCCGACCTCGCATCGACACTCCCTCCTTGGATTCGACCTCACGCAGCGCGCGTACCGCCTCGCCCCGCGCCACTGGCAACGTCACCCGGAACACCGTCCCCCGCCCCACCTGACTCTCGACTTCTATGCGCCCGCCCATCGCCGTGATGAACGCATGACATAGTGCCAGCCCCAGGCCCGTGCCGACACCTACCGGTTTCGTGGTGAAGAAAGGATCGAAGATCCTCGCCATCACGTCCGGGGCGATGCCACTGCCCGTATCATGCACCTCGGCCACGACTTGTTCGTCCCCCAGCCGACGAGTCACCAGGCGCACCTCGTTCTGCTCGGGCTTTCCCTCGGGCAGCGCCTGGGCGGCGTTGATGATGAGGTTGAGGAACACCTGGGCCAGCCGGGGCTCGTTGCCCTCCACCCGGGGCACCTCGGAGAAGTTTCGCACCAGCTGGGCCCGGGGGCGAAGCTCCCCGGTGGCCAGCTTCGCCGCCGCGTCCATCACCGCCCGGAGGTCCACCGGCCCCGTCGAGTCCTCGTCCTGGCGGGAGAACGTCTTCAAGTCCTTGACGATACGACGCACCCGGTCAGCCCCCATGAGGGCCTCGCGCAGCACCTGCTCCATCTCCCGCAGCCGCTCGCGCACGTCCTCCGGCCCGCCCTCCAACCGCTGCATCAGCGTGCCTGCCTCTTCGCTGGCATGCTGCAGGTTGGAGACGATGTAGGACAGGGGGTTGTTGATTTCGTGGCCCACGCCGGCGGCCAGGGTGCCCACCGCCGCCATCTTCCCCGCCTGGACGAGCTGGGCCTGGGTGGCGCGCAGGGTGCGCAGGTGGGCGTCCAGCTCGTGGTTGGCGCGGGCCAGCTCCTTGGTGCGCTCCTCCACCCGGGCCTGGAGCCAGCGCTCGCGCGCCTTCAGCCGACCCACCCGCCAGCCGTAGCCTCCGGCCGCCACGCCGCCCACCCCCACCACGCACAGCAGGTAGAACCACACCGTCTGGTGGAACCACGGCCGCAGCGTCAGCTCCAACACCACCCCGGGCTCGCGCCACACGCCCTCCCGGTCCGCCACCATGACCCGGAAGCGGTAGGTGCCCGGCGGCAGGCGCGAGTACGTCGCCCAGCGCCGGCTCTCGGCGTCCACCCAGTCCCCGTCGTAGTTCTCCAGCCGGTAGCGGAAGGGCACCCGCACGGGGCCCTCGGGGGCGAAGGCGGTGAAGCGCACCTCCAGGTCATTGCGGCCTGGCTCCAGCTCCAGCTTCGGGCCCAGCGGCATCGGCTGGCCCTGCACCCGCACCTCCTGGATGTGGACCTCGGGCGGGCGTCGGTCCAGGTGCGGGTCCCTGCCGTCCACCGCCACCACGCCGCGCAGGGTGGCGATCCACACGCGCCCGTCCCGCGAGCGCCACGCGGAGGGCTGGGAGCTGCCGTTGGTCTCCGCGGCGCGCAGCCCGTCGCGCTCGTCATAGAGGTAGGCGCGCACCCGCTCGCGTCGGCCGTCGGCCACCTCCTCCAGCTCGCGCTGGCTCACCCGGGAGATGCCCTTGTTGCTGCCCATCCACACGTAGCCGTTGAGGTCGGGCACCACATTATAGACGGTGTCGTCGGCCAGCCCCTGCGCCACGCTCACGCGCGAGAGGAGCTCGCCCTTCAGGCGCAGCACGCCGGTATAGGTGCCCATCCACAGCGCGCCCTGCGGGTCGGCGTACAGCGAGAGGATGGTCTCGTTGGCCAGCCCCTCCACCGCCACGCGGCTGAAGGCCCCGTGGGCGTAGCGCACCAGGCCCCCGTGCGTGCCGAACCAGAGCGTGCCGGCGCCATCCTCCACGATGGAGATGACGGCCTCGGGAACCGGGCCCTGCTCGGGCGTATATAAGGTGAAGCGCCCCGCGTGCAGGCGCGCCAGCCCCGAGGAGGTGCCGAACCACACGTCCCCGTGCGAGTCCGGGAGGATGGCCCACACCACGTCATGCGGCAGCCCGTCCTCGCGCTGCACCTGGCTGAAGCGCTGCCCGTCGTAGCGGAAGGCGCCGTGGTGCGTGCCCACCCAGAGCGTGCCGTCAGGCCCCTCGGCCAGGGAGCGGATGTTGTCGTCGGTGAGCCCCTCCGCCGCGCTCATGCGGTGGATGTGCCCATCCTTCATCCGGTTGAGCCCGCCTCCCAGTGTGCCCACCCAGAGCGCCCCGTCCTTCGTCTCCATCACCACGCGGACGAAGTCATGGCTCAGGCCCTCCGGCACGCCGAAGGTGCGAAAAGGGCCCGCGCGCAGGCGGTTGAGGCCCCCGTCCGCCGTGCCCACCCAGAGGTTGCCGTCCCGGTCCTCGAAGAGCGAGTACACGCGGCTGCCGGACAGCCCCTCCCTGGGGCCGAAGTGGACGAAGCCCCCGTCCGTGCGCCGCGCCAGGCCCGTCTCATGGCCCACCCACAGCGTGCCGTCCCGGGCCTCGAGCAGCACGGCCACCTCGTGGTGCGGCAACCCCTGCTCCGGGCCATGAAAGGTGAAGCGCCCCTCGCTCAGGGACAGCAGCCCGCCATACGTGCCCACCCACAGCGTGCCGTTGCGGCCCACCCGCAGCGAGCGCACCCGCGCGTCCGCGCCCTCCGGCAGCGGCACCCGCTCCACCTTGCCGTCCCACAGCCGCGCCAGCCCCTCGCGCGTGCCCACCCACACCCCGCCGTGCTGGTCCACCGCGAGCGCCTCGATGCCGGTGCTCGGCAGCCCCTCCTTGGCCGTGTAGCGGCGCCGCGTGCCTCCCGGAGAGAGGGACACCTGCTCCAGCCCCAGCGAGGAGCCCACCCACAGCGTGGTGCCCTCCAGCGCGAGCGCCGGCACGTTCACCTGCCGCAGGTCTCCCTCGTCCCGCAGGCGTTGGAAGCGGCCGCCCTCGTAGTGGAGCACGCCCTTCTTCGTCCCCACCCACAGCCCGCCGGCGCCATCCTCCACGAGCGAGCGGATGCCGTGCTCGCTCAGCTCCGGCGTGTTGTGCCGGTTGTACACGGTGAACTGGGCGCCATCGAAGCGGGCCAGGCCCTCCCAGGTGGCCAGCCAGAGGTAGCCCTCTTCCGTCTGCTGAATGGCGAAGACGGTGTTCTGCGGCAGCCCGTCCTCATTGCGCCAGGCCTGGTGGTTGTACTGGGACAGGAGCCGGGGCGTGTCCAGGGCATGGCTCCGCGTGCTCGCGCCCAGGAAGGCGACGAACCACAGGCCGAGGAGGGCATGTCCCCCTGAACCGCGCTTGCCCCGTTTCAACATGGAGGCCGCAGTGTCCAGCAAATGACGCCGTGTCACCAGAGGGGCATTCTTTACCCGGCGGCAGCGACAGGAGCCCCCATTCACGCCCTTGCCCACCGCTCCCGCCGCTGCCGCCCGACCGCGGCACGGGGCGGCCCCAGCTCCGTCGCCCACGCCCTACCCACCCCTGGGGTTGCTTCCCGCGCATCACCGTGAAACGACCAGGAGGTGGCGACCTGACCCGCCCCACGCCTGCTCCCCTGGTCGCTCCTCCAGGCGCTCGCGATTCCGCCCCGCCCCGTGCCAAGGCAGAAGATGGGGTGTGGCTCCGAGTGTGACCACTGCGAGAAGTGGACAGCGAGGTGGATCCCCGGCCCGGGGCTGAGCGCATCGCGAGCGCCCCGCTGCCCGCGCCCTCTCGCGCGGTGCTAGCGCTCGGCCTCCCAGGGAGGTGTCCTCGGGGACAGGAGCACGTGGAAGCCCTTGGCCCGGGCCTTTCGCACCACGTGGGCCACGTCCTCCAGCGAGGCCTCCTCCTTCACGGTGAGGTAGAGCAGGGCGTTGTCCACGGAGTCGCCGGCGAGCGGGCCTGGGTCCTTCAGGTCCAGCACCCGGGGCTCCCCGGCCTCGCCGCTCGCTTCCACGAGGCGTACCTGACGCTCGGCGCCCAGCTCCGCCTGCCAGGGCTTGAAGGAGGAGAAGATGTCTGCCGCTTCCTGGGAGGGAAGGAAGACGTCGGCGACCCCGGGCCCGGAGCTCTCGGAGACGGCGAAGCGCACGAGGAGGGGATGGCCTCCCGACGCGGAGAGCTGACGCTCCACGGAGTCCTCGGAGGAGGCGCCCCGCAAGCCGATGAGGTAGAGCTTGCTCAGGCCCGCATGGCTGCTCGCCACGAGCAACCGGCGGAACTCGGCAACTGGCACCCGGGCATCCACGGCGAGGTGCAGGCCCTCGTCGAGCCGCCGCTCGTCGTTCTCCAGCACCTCCTCCCGGAGGAACCGAACGAGCTCCTCGTCTCCGGTGTTCCACGAGGCCGAGTAGCTGCCTGGCATGACCACGCCCCGCATGTTGGCGATGGCCTCCACCCGCTCGAAGCCCTGGTCCCGGCCGAAGGGGAGCAACTGCAGCTCCGCCAGCTCGGAGGGAGACGCGCGAGTGCGCTCCACCGCCTGGGACATGAGCGTGGGGAGCCGCCCATCGGCCCAGAGCACACCGGCGCCGAGGAGGACGAGCAGCGCCAGCAGCGCGAGCGCGGCGGGGCTCCTGGGCTGCTGGACGCCGCGCCATGCCATGAGCAGGACCGTGACGAGGACGAGCGCCCCCAGGGCTCCGGCGCGCAGCAGGAGGGTGCCTCGCAGCTCCTCGGCGCCAGTCATGAGGATGATCGCCCGGTCGGCCGGGTTGACGCCGCCGACGGCGATCAGGACTTCGGAGAGGGACGAGGCCTCGGTGGCGGACAGGATGCTCACCACCATCAACAGCAGCGCCGCGCCGGCCTCGAGGAGCCGGTAACGGGCCTTGGATTGGACAAGCCCGGCGATGAGGAGCCCGCCCGCGGCGGCCAGCAGCAACCCGGCGCTGGCCCACGCTCCGAACATCCGGGAGTAGAGGGCCTCTCCCGTGCCCACGGCGAGGATGGTGAGCTGGTCGTACGGGTTGACGAGCGCGATGGCCTCGAGCACCTGACGCCCGCCCGTCACGGCGCCAGCACTGCCCACGACCCAGGGCAGCAGCGCGATGCCGAGTGGCACGAGCGGAGGGATGTTTCTGCCCGAGGCCAGGAAGTAGAGCGCCGCGCAGAGGCCCAAGGTGCCCAGCATCGCGCACAGGAGGATGGCGTAGAAGGACCACCCCACCATCGTCACGGCCTGGGCGAGTTCGTCGAGACCTCCCAACAGGAGCAAGAGAAGCACGGCCAGGGTGGGCTGGATCACCAGCGGCAGCAGCGAGGCGATCAGCCCGGGGAGGAAGGACGGCTTCTGGGGCTCGGACATAGGCCACCGTATAGCCGCTCTCTTCGGTTCCTTCCTACTGGCGCCCCTTCCGTGCAACGGGAGCTACAGCGGAGCCGATACAGGATGGTCTCGTGGCTGGCAGAAGACTGGGGCACGAGTGTGAAGGATTGCGTCTCCTGAAACGAGGCCCTGCCATTCCGACGTGGCACTGGAGTAGACCGTAGCCCTCATGGAGCGTGTAGGAACTCTCATTGGCCCGTATCGGCTGCGGCATCGAGTGGGCAGTGGCGGCATGGGTGAAGTCTTCGCCGCCTTCCACGAGCGCATGGAACAGGAAGTAGCGCTCAAGCTGCTGTCGCCCGATGCAGCCAGGGATCAGCAGCTCGTCGCACGCTTCCTACAAGAGGGGCGCGCCCTGGCACGACTCCAGCACCCGGGAGTCGTCCAGGTCTTGAACTGCGATCAACTCGACGATGGAACGGTCTTCCTCGCGATGGAGTTGCTCCAGGGACTCTCCCTGCGAGAGTGGATGCGTCGCCAGCCTGGGCCTGTACCGCGTGAGGTGGCGCTGGCCCTAGGGAAACAAGTCGCTGAGGTGATGGCGGACATACACGCGAAGGAGGTCGTCCATCGAGATCTGAAGCCCGAGAACGTGTTCCTGTGCCCCAGTCCGAGTGTTGAGCCAGGCTATCGGATCAAGCTTCTGGACTTCGGCATCGCCAAGGTCCCGCCCGCCCTGAGTGGCAGCAATGTCGACACCCAGGTCCAGACCCAGGCACCGACTTTCTTGGGCACCGCGACATACATGGCCCCCGAACAGTTCCGGAACGCAGCCACGGTGGATGGGCGCGCGGACGTCTATTCGCTGGGGGTGATGCTCTTCGAGCTGCTGACGGGCAGGCCGCCCTTCGATTCGAGCGAGCAAGTCGAGGTGATCTCGATGCACATCCGGGCAGAGCCTCCGAGCCTGCAGGAAGCCCTGCCTGCCACGCCAGGAGTGTTCTCCGCCTTCGTTTCCTCCATGCTCTCCAAGAATCCGCAGGAGCGGCCCGGTATGCTCCGGTGCCTGGAGGTATTCAGCGGCCGCTGGGACGACCGTCAAGATGAGTGTCCCATCCCCGGGCTTTTGGCCTTCACGGAGAGCCAAGCCGAACTCTTCTTCGGTCGACAGACGGAGATCGGTGAGTTGCTGACCCTCCTCGAAGCGTCGCATGAGGGCCTCCATCGGTGGGTGCAACTCGAAGGCCCTAGCGGCGTCGGTAAGTCCTCGCTGGTCCAAGCCGGACTGCTTCCACGGTTGAAACAGGCACTGCCTCAGCAATCGCCGCGCTGGCGGATTGCCAGCCTACGCCCTTCGCATTCTCCGCTGCGAAGCTTGGCGGTGGCGCTTCTCGCCGCGTACAAGGACACGGGCCTCGACCGCTCGCCAGAGCAACTCGAGGAGGCTTTGCACGCGGGCCCAGATGCACTCCAGCGCTTGGTAAAAGCCTA
This sequence comes from Hyalangium ruber, assembly GCF_034259325.1. Taxonomy (NCBI): domain Bacteria; kingdom Pseudomonadati; phylum Myxococcota; class Myxococcia; order Myxococcales; family Archangiaceae; genus Hyalangium; species Hyalangium rubrum. Next base: position 309,938 of record NZ_JAXIVS010000010.1, read on the forward strand.
CACGCCTCCAGGCTCTTGCCTCCTTCTGGTCATCGAGCAAATGGAGGAACTGCTCACGCTAGGCGAGGCAGACAGGCTGCGCATGGAAGAGCTAGTGGCCTCCGCGCTCTCTGCCCCAGACAGTTCTCTGCGGCTGCTCACGACCCTGCGAAGTGACTTCATCTATCGTTTGGAGCAACTGCCACGCCTCTCACGGCAGCTCAACGAAGCCGTACGGTACTACCTGCGTCCCATGGAGGACGAGGCGCTGACCCAAGCCATTCACGGGATGGCCCAGCGCGCGGGGCTACGGCTCTCCGAGGGACTCCCGGAGCGCATGGTGCGCGATACGACGAGCGAAAGCAGTCGGCTTCCGCTGCTGAGCCATACACTCCGTGGGCTCTGGGCATTGCGCCACGGCACGTCCCTGACCCATGAGCGATATGAGCAACTGGGAGGCGTGGGAGGAGCGTTGGCGCGGCAGGCCGAAGAACTCCTCGACAGCCTAGGAGCCGAGGGCCGCGAGCGCGCAAAATGGCTCCTGCTCGACCTTGTGCATGTCAGCCACGGCGTCCACGGGGCCCCCGCCATCCGACGCTCACGCTTACGGCAGGAGGTACTTGCATCGGCGGGAGGCGATGCGCTGGCAGAGGAGGTGCTGCTGCGACTGTCCGGGATGCGCTCCGAGACCGCCGGCAAGGCGGAGCAGACCCTGCGACTCATCGACGTCTCGGGAGAGCCGGAGCCTACCCAGCAACGTGTCGATTTGATTCATGAGACGCTGCTTCAAAAGGTGCCATCCTTCGTGGGATGGCTCGAACATGAGCGCACGCTGCTCGAACGCAACATGGAACTGGAAGTCGCCGCGCATGCGTGGGAGCAGGCTGGCTGTCCGAGGGGTGACCTGCCCACGGGAACGCTCCTCCAGCACTACCGAGAGTCCGCTGGCGCTCGAACTGCCCAGGGCCATCAGGCGCGCAGGGCCAGTGAGCGGGCAACGCGATTCCTCGAATCGGCAATGCGATTTGACCTGCTGCGGGCGCGGGTCAAGCGAGCCCTGATCGTCGCTTGTCTCGCAGCTACTGTGGCCAGCATGGCCACGGCTATCCAAGCCTCAAGCGAGAGGCAGCGCGCCGAGACCACCCTCCAGCAAGCCATCGGCCTGACAAACGATTTCGTCTCCGATGTGGACTGGGTACTCGGGAGACGCGCTCACACCCTGGAGGCGCGCGATCAACTTCTTAAGCGCTTCGGAGAGCTCCTCGCCAAGCTCCCAGAGCAGGACCGCAAGAACCTCAAGGTGCTTCTGGTCAGCATCAAGACCTGGCAGCGCCACGGCGACCTTTTCTTCCACGATGGGACACTCTCCCAAGCTGATCACATCTTTGACTCCGCGAGACATGCGCTCCAGCAAGGCCTGATGAGCCATCCAGGGAACCCCGATTTGATGTTTCGGCTTGGGCTGGACGCATCCAAGCGAGGCAAGATCGCCCGGGCGCGTGAACACTGGGAGCAAGCGCGCGTTTACTTCCTCGAGGCAAACAGCCTCTTCGCACGCCCTCACCCAACACACAGACCCGAAGATCACCGTCGGACACAAGCGACGAGCTACTCTGAACTGGCCGATCTGGACCTTGCTTCCGGCCAGACCGCTGCCGCCAGAGCGCTGTATGACCGCGCCATCGCGCTCTTGGAGCAAAACTCGAGTTCTTACGATCAGTCACTCTTGGCCGAGACACTCGGGGCTCGTGCGAAGGCCGCCTGGGCCGCCAGAGACGCGAAGGCCGCCGAGCACGGCTTTACTGCAGCCCTGACCCTGGGGCGTGCCCTCAGCCAGTCCGACCCAGGAGATACGTACTATCGCTGGGTGCTGACCCAGATCTTGGTGGAGTTCGCACGATTCCGTTTCGACAGCAGAGCCTTCTCCGAAGCGGCCAGCCTCTATAAGGAGGCGCAAGACCACGGGCGTGTCCTCCACGAGGGAGAAAAGCCCAACAAGCGCTATGCGCTGGTCCTAGCCGAGAGCCTGCTCGGAGGCGAGCAGTTGGCGGAGTCTCTGGCAGACGCTGCCCGTACCGCTCAGCTGCGAGAGGAAAGATGTGCGCTAATAAGCGATTTTGTGCGCACGGACCCTGAAGACGCACGCTTCCAACGGTTGGCCTGTCCCTGAGCCTGGGCTCTCTAAAAAAAGAGCAGGCGCGCGAGTGATTCGCCAGCGGATGGCATCCATGGATATCGGGAAACGAATTTCGGGCATGCCGCCCTGTCCTGATCACCATGAACCAGAAGAACCTACAGCCTCCGAAGGGGCTCATCCTGCTCTCCCAGCCAGAGCAACTGCGCATTGAGCCCGCGCAGATGGTCGATGCGCTGCCAGAAACCTTTCGGACTCTCCACCACCCCGTAGTCGAGCTTGATCTCGCGGAATTCGCCCGGGAAGCCATCCAGACCCTGGACTGGAGCAAGGTACAACGCGCCCTAGAGGAGCAATTCCACCAGCACCTGGCTCCATTGCGGACCAAGCACCCCGATTATCCGATTGTCTACTTTGGTTCGGCGCCCATTCCGCTCGCCGTCCAGTTGGGGTTTCTCATCGAGACTTGGCAGCAGGTGATGATCATCCCTCATCACCATACCCGGCGGCTTTGGGCCTGGGTACCAGAGCCTGGCAGGCCGTCCACTCGCCTCCTACCTGTCTCCATGCCTTCCGAGCGAGACCGCTCACCAGGGGAGGCGGTCATCCGAGTCTCCACCTCCCATGTCGTCGATCCACAGGTGACACGTAGAGCCGTGCCGGATGCTCTGCTCGAGGTCGACATTACGCTGGAGCATCCCTCCGAGGATGCGTTCACCCGAGAGGAGGAGATGCTGGAGGTAGCAAAGGCGTTCCGCGAGACCTTGAACGACATCGGCGATCGCTTCCAGGGCATCCATCGGGTTCACTTGTTTGCCTCGGTCCAGCCAGGGATGGCGCTCTTGCTTGGCGCGCAGATCAGCAAGACGATGCACCCTCCCGTCCAGACCTACCAGTATGCGCGCCATGCGCAGACCGGGCCGTACCACGTGCCCGCCGTGGTGGTGAACAGGCAGCCTCAGCCGGAGCCAGCACCACTGACTTCCGAAGAGCAGACTCGAGCCAGCGCCGACCGCGAGTACTTGGCGCGGGATCTCGATCGGATGAATGGCTTGGCGGCACGATGGAAGTCTTCTTCGGCCAAGGGCTGGATCGAAGGGTTGCTGGCAGAGTTCGGAAAACAGCCGGACTTCAGCGGCCCCTGGAAGCACCTTCCAACCCTGATTGACACGCCCCTTCTCCGGACGAAGGTAGATGTGCCCACGGGAGTCGTCGAAGACAGCTTCCGCCTCGCTCCTCCCAACAACCACTGGCAAATCGATGACCGATGGCTGGCACGGCTCGCCCGCAGATTGCCGGATGCTTCGGATCGCCAGCGCGCTCTGCGCCTGCTGGTGCTGCATGAACTCGCCCACCGTGGGCCGCAGAGCCTTACGCGCACATCGAGCCGGGAGATTGGGCGCTTCCCGAAGGTTCTTGAGGAGATCGACTTCCAGGCCGACGTGTGGGCGATGCTCCACGAGTATGAGCTGACGCGCTTGCTCAATCCTAGCCAGGTCGAGGACGCGCCGAAGTTCTTCATGGGACTGGTACGTGTCGCCACCGAGGGAATGTGGGCCTTTGACGACAACGGCCCTGCGATGCGGGAAATCCAAATCCGACGCCTCAACCGCTACCTCATCTGGTACTGGGAGTACCTACACTTGGAGCGCCTAGACGCACGCAGCGCAGGAGGCTCGCTCAAGGCTGTCCTCTCCATACTCGCGCAACGCCCAACGATCGAGCTAGCGGGTCCCACCATCCTCACTCATGACGGGCGCGTCTTCTTCGCCCTCGAACCCGGACGTGTAAGGGCTCCTGAGCTCGCCATCTATCATGAAGGGCAGCTGCGCCGGCATGGACCGCGTCCAGACTTCCCCATCGACGCACTGCTCGAGGGAGTCCGCGAGCGCGACGGAGCGAAGATCCTCGATTCCTTGCGCGGAGCCTTCGAGCAGACGGTGCGCTGAATCCCCGGTGTATGCCTCTTACAGAAAGGAAGTCCTATGTCCTTGCAGCCCTTGTTCCGGCGGTTCCACGAAACCATTCAGCTCAAGCAGTACGAAGAGAACGCGGAGCTCCGCCAGAAGCGCGACATCATTCTCGAGCGGCTCCGCGACAAGCTCCGACCGAGGACTTTCGAGCCGTTCAATCAGGGCAGCTATGCCATGGGCACGGGCATCAAACCCATCGATCGTGACTACGACATCGACATCGGGATCGTCTTCGATCTGGACCACCTGAAGAACGATCCCGTCACCGTGAAGGGATGGGTATACGAAGCCGTGGTCGGCCACACCACGAGCGTGGAATGGCGGCGCCCGTGCATTACTGTGAACTACCAGCAGGGCCGCGAGCCCAAATACCACGTCGACTTGGCTGTCATGGCAAGAGACTCCCGGGGCACGCTGCGGCTGGCGCTGGGCAAGCAGCACTCCCAAGCGGATCAGCGCGAGTGGCAGGTTGATGATCGGCAGGGCTTCATTGAGGCGGTCAAGAACCGCTTCAACGGCGAAGACGGCTTCCAGTTCCGCCGCGTGATTCGTTACTTGAAGCGGTGGAAGGACGAGCATTTTTCCAACGAGGGGCGCGCCGCGCCCTCCGGGCTGAGCCTCACCGTCGCCGCCTATCGGTGGTTTGCCCCCAAGAAGAGCAGCACTTACCAGGGCGTTGAGTATGACGACCTGGCAGCGACGACAGCTCTGGTGGGTGCGATGCGCCAGAACTTCCAGACGACATGGGACCTTACGCTCGGCAGGTCTATCCACCGCCTCTCTCTGCAGTTCACCCATGCGCCTCACGATGACGTGCTGGCGCGCATGACCAACCAGCAGATGGAGGAGTTCTATGGGCGGATCGAGAAGCTGAGCGGGTGGCTTGAAGATGCCCGGAAGCGACAGAGCGCTGAGCCCCTCCAGCGCGCCTTCGGAAGTGATTTCCCCGTTTCATGACGCATGATGCCGCCACTGCTCGCTCCACTGTTGTCCGAGCAGCTCCAGCATGAAAGGAGCCGGGATTCCTGGCATGAGTCGCGAAGCGTTGTCGAAGATGTCTTTCGAGGAGTTGCTCCAGCGCGCGCGTGCCGGAGAGGCGAGTGCGTTCGACGAGCTCTTCCGCCGCAGTAAGCCAACGCTCGACAAGTGGGCTACCCGGCGCCGTGGTTGGCCGCCGCCGGGCGGCGCTCGTCCCTCGGACATCTCGCAGGATAGCTCCTTGCTCGTGCTTCGCGGGTTCTCCAGTTTCAGGGGAGGCACTGCAGGGGAGTGGTTTGGCTGGCTCAAGAAGATCTTTCGCAACCACCTGACACAGGCGAGCAGGGCCGCGCACAGTCAGAAACGCGAGGCTCCAGGCTTCGTGTCGATAGACAGCGCGGAGGCAGCCAAGACCGCCTCTCGCGATAGGACCCCAAGCCAGCTCACCGCGCGCCGGGAGGAGTGGCACAGGCTATTCGTGTGTATCCACGAACTCCCAAAGGATGAGCGCACGGCCATCAAGCTCCACCACCTGAAAGAACTCTCAGTTGCTGAGATCGCCCGCCACATGGAGAGGACAGAGTCGTCCGTGACTGGGCTCCTGTACCGAGGTTGGAAGCGGGTACAGACTCGAATGAACGAGGAACAGGATTCGGGCACAGGGGACCTGGGAGAGGCAGCAATGGCCTTCATGGCCTATCTCCGGCTGCGCGACTCTAGTGAGGAAGTGGACCTTGAGGCGTTCATTGCCAGGCATCCGACGTGTGCGGACGAACTGCGCGACATGATCCATTGGATCGAGAGACTGCAGACATATCGACCGTCGAAGTAGCTCCACCCTTTCAGGACTCCGAAATGCCAATGCTTTCGCCCGGTACGCTCATCGGTGATTACAAGCTGATTCGCCATGTGGCGACTGGAGCAATGAGCGAGGTATACGCGGGTCGACACGTAGCCAATGGGCCTCTCGTAGCAGTAAAGCTCTTGTCCCCTGAGCTGTGTGTCGATGCAGAGTTGGTCGCGCGGTTCCGGAACGAGGCGCACATGCTCGAGCGCCTGCGACATGCACGCATCATCACGGTTTTCGCGAGTGGAGTCCTGACGGAAGGGCCACCCTATATGGTCTTGGAGTGGCTCCCCATGGATCTCCACCAAGCCCTCTCCCGCGCGGCAGCTGCGCTACCTCCACAAAGGGCGCTCACTGTCGCCCGGCAACTGGCGGAGGCCCTGGGCGAGTTGCACAGACATGGCATTGTCCATCGCGACCTGAAGCCCTCGAACGTGCTGCTAGCTGAGGACGGTTCTTCTCTCTGGAATGTGAAGCTGGCTGATCTCGGACTCGCCAAGGAGCTGGCTGACGGCCCTCAGGCGGTAACAGCCCTCGCATCCTCGGCGCAGCACGTCTCGACGGGCCGAGGAGCACTCCTGGGAACATGGGATTACATGGCACCTGAGCAGTGGATTCAAACCAAGGGCGTCGACTCCAAAGTGGATGTCTACGCGCTAGGCGTCCTTCTGTTCCAGATGCTGACGGGCCAGCTCCCCTTCATCGCCGAGCAGCAGAAGGATCTGATGTACTTCCATTTGTTCGAGGATCCCCCTCTGGATCAGCTCAAGGGCCTCGTTCCTGCTGATACTCGTGCGCTCGTCGCGCGGATGCTCGACAAGAAGCCCTCCCAGCGCCCATCAATGCGAGAGTTCTTGGATTGCAGTACCCCCGCTCAATAACGAGTGGGCTTACCCGAGGAGTGCCCCATGGGAGAGAAGAGCAACGAGACCAAGTCCAACAACGATCGGTCTGACACCATCAATCCGAACAATCCCAAGCATCAGACTGCGCTCGATGAGCACTCACGACGCACCAACCCGAAAGATCCGAGCAACTCTCCGGGACCGACCCGACCGTCCAACCCGCCTGGCAAGGGCAAGCGCTAGCGGCACAGTGGAACACGTAGGCCTTGAGCCAGCGAGGAGCCGGGGACACAGCGGTTGGCCCAAGTGGCTGATTCAATGAGTCGAGTGCCCGCTTCTGACTCGGGGGGAGAGCGAAGCGACAAAACGCACGTTGCCCACACGTATCCACGGGTGCCCACCCTGAACTAGGGCTCATCGGGAGTCTGAGGGGCTCGACGTGGGCGGAGGTTTGCTGGGGGGAGCGATGGCAGGGGCATAGCACCTGCCTCGGTTGTAAACGTAACCGTTCTCCGCGCACTCATCGGCGTCCATCGGGAACAGATCCACCCAGCAACCTCCGTTCATGGCTACCTGCTTGCGACCTGGGCACCGGCCCTTTTCGTCAGGTCGGGACTGCCCGGGAAGAAGCTTGAAAGGCATGTCCCGAGCCATGGCTTTCGCCTCGGAGGGCTCCTGGACAGAGGCAAGTGACGCAGCGAGGGAGGAGTCACCCAACGCAGCGGTACCCGCATCTGGCACCTCGGAAGCAGAAGCCTCCTGCCCTCGCACGGACATCCCCTCGAGCCGTGTGTGCAAGGCCTGCGCGCCCCACACGAAGCCCCAGAGCAACCCCATGGCGGCTAGCGCAAGCCAGGGTCTCCATTTCAGGGCACGAGCAAGAAGGCCAGAACGTCTCGGAAAAGCCACCGCCCCAGAGGGCGTTCCATCCTCACGGGGCGTTAGCGAGGGCTGCGGTGCCTGTGCGAAACGAAGAGGAAGATCGGCCTCAGGGCCCGCGCGCTCCCCTGCAACCTCCAGCGCCTGGGCAAGTTCCGCCGCTGTGCCGCGAGCCTCGGGAGACTCCGAGAGCACGCGGAGAATCAGCTCCCGCAGCCGTGGATCCACTCGGGGGTTGAGCCGGAGCAAGGGCCGGGGATCAGGACACCCCAGGTGCCAGGACTCCACCTCATCCTGATAGAGCTTCATGGACGGAGGGTACTGCCCCGTGACGAGACGGTAGGCCGTCACGCCCAGCGCGAAGAGGTCATCGGCAGGCGCGGCCTGGTACCAGTCGGTGGCAGACCGAACGGAAGAGAGCAGGAACGAACACGCCTCGGGCGAGCGGTATTCGACCGTCCCTGGAGGCAAGGACTGCCACGTGAGGCGGGGAGCCCCCTGGAAGTAGCCCGAGCCGAAGTCGATGAGAACGGCGCGCCCGTCCGAGCGTCCCAGCAGGACATTGCCTCCCTTCACGTCTCGATGAACGGCGCTGTGGGCATGGGTGGCCTCGAGCGCACGCGCCAATTGAGCGAGCACTCGAAGCACCTGTCTGGAGGAGGGTGCGTGCTGCTCGGCCCAGGCGTACAGCGGCGTGCCTTCCACCCACTCCATCACGAAGTAGGGATGCTCTGCTCCGAACGCATGGCGCCAGAGTCCATGGCCCAGCAACGCAGGGACACTCGGATGCTGAATGCGAGAGAGCAGTCCCACCTCGCGCATGAACCGAAGGTCTCCTGGATACACCGCCAGCTTGAGCGCAACAGGGCCAGCGTCCTCCTGCCCTACTCTGACGGCGCGGTAGACGACCCCATAAGCGCCCGCTCCCTGCCGTTCCAGCACACGCCAGTCGCCTATCTGCGTTCCCGGCGGGAGCCGGGGAGAATGGTCCTCTGGTGCGTGTTCGAACGCCATGACGGGGCCTTCCGGTGGAAAGGGTGTACCTCCCTCCACTTATCGCGAGGCTACGTTGTACGTAGGCAACCGTCAGCAGACTTTGGCGGTCACGTTCTAAACAGAGCGGTCACGAGCGTCGCGTTCGTATCCGCGACTGGGTGCTAGGTTCACTCGGATGGGCGTCCGTCGCATGTTTCCGATGCTCTCCACGGAGAGCCTGGAGCGAGCAGTCGGCTTCTACAAAGAGCTGCTGGGCGGTGTTGAGACCTATCGCTTCCCAGACTCAGGGCCGCCCGCCTTCATCGCGCTGCGGCTGGGCGAGTCGGAGCTGGGAATCGGCGCTATCGGCTCAGCCGCTCCGCTGCACGGACAACCGCAGCGCCCAGCCCAAGGCCATCGCATCGAGTTGTGCGTCTACGTCGATGATGTGGACGCGACCATCGAGAGACTGCGGTCCGGTGGCGTCCCAGTGCTCCTCGAACCGATCGATCAGCCCTGGGGTGAACGCGTGGCCTATGTGGCCGACCCGGACGGGAACCTGGTGATGCTCACCCGCTGAGGCGCCGGTGATATAGGGCCTCCGGGGAGGGATTTCATGTCACGCAAAGTCGCGTTGATCACCGGTGCATCGGCGGGCCTCGGAGAGCAGTTCGCGCAGTGCTTCGCCCGGGATGGGCACGACGTCATCCTGGTGGCACGCACCGCCGCGCGCCTGGAGACGCTGGCCTCCAAGCTCGAGCAGGAACACAAAATAAAGGCCCACGTACTCGCAGCCGATCTCGCCCGCCCGGAGGAGCCTCAACGCATCTTCGAGGAGGTGCGCACCCGGAACCTGGAGGTGGAGTTCCTCGTCAACAACGCGGGCTTTGGCTCCTCGGGCCCCTTCCTGGAGCAGGAGCTGGCGCGAGAGGCGGAGATGGTGGAGGTGAACTGCACCGCGCTGCTGAAGCTGAGCCACCTCTTCGCGCGGCCGATGCGCGAGCGCGGCAGTGGGCGCATCCTCAACGTGGCGTCCACCGCGGGCTTCCAGCCCGGCCCGTACATGGCCACCTACTACGCGACGAAGGCGTTCGTGGTGTCCTTCTCGGAAGCCCTGGCGCACGAGCTCAAGGGCAGCGGCGTGACAGTCACCTGCCACTGCCCCGGGGCCACGCACACGGAGTTCGCCTCACGTGCCGGCAATGACAAGTCCCGCCTCTTCCAGCGTCCGGGTGTAGCCAAGGCCTCCGACGTGGCCGCCGACGCCTACGCGGCGATGATGAAGGGACGGGTGCTCGCGATTCACGGCCTGGTCAACTGGCTCGGCGCGGCATCGGTGCGCTTTGCCCCACGCGGAGTGGTGCGCTCCATCGCGGCCAACCTCAACCGGCAGTAGCGCGCGGCAACCCTCACGCCCGTGGGTCTGGTGTCACGGCTTCGCGCCGGCTCACAACTCCCACCCGGCACCCCCGGCGAGAACCGTCTATGCTGCCGGGCGAGGAGTGGCTGAGGGATGAGCGAAGGGGCGCTGTTCGGATCAGAGTTCTCACCGATGCACACCCGGTACCGCCTGCGGCTATGGGCGGCGGACCTGGTGGACCTGGGCACGGCCGGGCTGTTGGGCTGGGGCGCCGCGCGCGCCCTGAACGTGGAGCAGTCCCGCGTCAGCCTGATCGCCGTCCTCGTCGGCGCCTGGGTGGTGCTGTCGCTGGTGGGCGGGGTGCGCGGGTGGACGCTGGGGCGACGGCTATTCGACGTGCGCCTCGTGTCCCAGGAGGGGCACGCCCCCGGCCTGCCGCGCGCCCTGCTGCGTGCCTTCACCGCGCTGCCGGACGTGCTGATGGCGCCGCTGTTGCCCTCGCGTCCCCTGGATCGGCTGCTGCGAGTCCACGGAGAGCGGACGGGCGACACGATCCGAGCCCGGCTGCGAGGGCTGGCCGTGCAGCTGCCCTGGGTGGCCGCGCTCGCGCTCGCCGCGTGGTTCATCGCCACGCCCACCCGCTTCGAGGCCTTCCACTTCCTCGACACCAAGCTCACCGGCTGGAAGTGCTGCCACGGCTACCGCACGCACAAGGATACGTGGATGTGTCGCCGCTCGCTGTCCCTGCTGGAGAGCGAGGCCCGGGGAGAGGACCCCCAGGCCCAGGCGCTCGTCACCGAGTGCCCCGAGGTCAGCGCGCGGCTGGCACGCTGAGCAAACACCCTAGCGCGGGATGTCGAACAGGGCGGTGCCCTGCTCGCACTCGAGGAGGAGCTTGTCCTCGTCGAGCTCGGGCGCTCCCACGTGGTGCTTGAAGTCGCCCAAGCCGACCGTCACGCTCTTGCTCCTGCGCACGAGCTGGATCTCCAGCCGACGTTTGCCCGAGAGCGTGGCCTTGCAGTCCCGCCAGGCCTGGCCATCCGAGTTCTGGATGACGAGCCCCTTGTCGACGCCCAGTCGCATGAAGCTCGAGCGCTTGACGCCTCCCGTCAGGGTCCTGGGCGGTACGGGAGCGGCGGGCGGCTCCGGGGCCGCCGGCGCCTGGGGAGCCGCCACCGCCTCGGGAGGCGCCGCCGTGGGTGGCACCACGAAGCGCGCCCCGCTGGCGCCGCGAATGTTCGGATCGAGGATGACCACCGCCGCCGTGTGCTCGGCCCGCCGCACCGTCGCGAACCCGAGCAGCGGATGCCGGCCGGGCCTCCCCTCGCCCACCACGGGAACCCGCATGCCCTCTCGAAGCCCCGCGGCATAACCCCCCGGCACGCGGTACCGGAGCTTCTCCACATGGCGCAGGGGCAACGCGTGGCTCGTCACCTGAATCCACTGAGTCGAATCCTCTGGCGCCGCATGGGGCTGGGGACGCTCGGGGCGCGCCTTCGCGGGCGCCTGGGTCGCCACGGCCGGAGCGGCCACCGCCGAGCCCACTGCCGCGACGGCGGGGACCGTGGACGCGGAGCCCTCGGCGCCCGCGGCGGGAATCGTCTCCGACGACGGCTCGCCCCCGGGCTGCTTCTCTGAACCCATGGAAGGCGGAGGGTGTCCCTGCTGCTCCCACCGAGCCGCTCCTTCCGGAGGTTCCCCCTGTGGCGCCTCTCCGTGTGGAGGAGGCATCGGCTCCCCCAGATGCGGCGGCAGGGGTCGCCCGTCAGGCCCCAGATGCGGCGGCGGCAGAGGTCGCCCGTCCGGCCCCAGCCGCGGATGGTGGGGTCTTCCGTCAGGCCCCATGCGCGCAGGGGGTGGGCGCCCGCGCTCGGAAGATGGCAGCGGGTGCCCGGCTTCGTTGAGCACCACCACGGAAGGATGCGAAGCCTCCACGCCGCGCAGGAAGTACACGGTGCCGCCGACGGAGGCCCCCACCAACAGGAGCGCGCCCAGCCCGAGCGCCAGCAGCTTCCAGCGGCGCACATCGTTCGCGTTCGAGGCCGCGACGGCCACGGCGTCGGAGCCCGACGCGGGCACGGAGGGCACGGCGGCGGGCACCAGAGCCCCCGGCACCGGGGAGACCAGGGGCCGCGGCGTGGCGGACATGCCCTGCGCCTGCATCTCCTCCAGCGGGCGCACCGAGGTGGCCTCCAGCCCCGTCATCGCCGCCATGCCGGGCGGCAGCGGAGAGACGCCCGTCGCCATCACCCCCGTCCCCGGCGGCGTGGAAGGCGGACGGCGCACGCCGGAGATGCGGGAGATGAGCTGGCGCTGCGCGGAGAAGGCCTCGGGACACAGCGCCCTGACGTAGTTGCCCACCTCCTCGGCGCCCAGCGAGGCGCTGGCGCGCAAGAGCTGCTCATTGAGGGCGCGGGCGAACTCGTCGGCGCGGGCGTAGCGGTCCTGCGGGTGGGGCGCCAGCGCGCGGCGCACCACCGCGTCGAGCGCCGGGTCCACATCCGGCCGCAGCGCGGAGAGCGCGGGCACGGAGGGGTTGGCCATGGCGGCCATCATCTCCCCCACGGTGCCGTGGGGCACGAGCGGCTGGCCCGCGAGCAGCTCCCACACCACCACGCCACACGAATAGATGTCGCTGCGGTGGTCCAGCGGCTCGGCGCGGGCCTGCTCCGGCGACATGTAGCCCAGCTTGCCCATCACCGTGGCGGGCAGCGTGTACTTGCTGCGCGCGGCGGATTTGGCGAGGCCGAAGTCGATGACCTTCACCTCGCCCTCGTAGGACACCATGACGTTGTGCGGGGACACGTCTCGGTGGACGATGCCCAGCGGCGTGCCGTCGGAGCCCGCCTTGCGGTGGGCATAGCCCAGCCCCTCGGCGATGCGCTGGCCCAGGTAGAGCGCCACCGGCACGGGGATGGTCTGGCCCTGCTGGCGCGCCTGCTCCGCCAGGTACGCCACGTCCACGCCGGCCACGTACTCCAGCGCCATGAAGTAGGTGCCGTGGGCCTCGCCCATGTCGTACACCTGGGCGATCGACGAATGCACCAGATGCACCAGCACCTTGGCCTCGTGGTGGAAGCGATCGAGGAACTGCCGATCCTTCATGAGCGTCGGAAGAATCGTCTTCACGATGCACGGCTTCTCGAAGCCCGCCGCGCCCGAAATCTTGGCGAGATACACCTCGCCCATACCGCCCTGGCCCAGCAGGTGGACCAGCTCATAGCGCCCGAGGCTGCGCGGCGATTCTGGGGTTTCTGTCGTCATCGCTTTTCCACAGCGCACCACGGGGGCCAAGGTAGGAGCAAGCCACCCCGGAGTGTCCTCCGGATTGGACACCGAACCCGGGAAAAAAGAAAAAGTCTCGTGGGCTTGAAGTCAGCAGGCAGGCGACCTCCAGCGTGGCTGAGTGTGCGCCAGCGCCCCGCGCCCACACCGCTCGCGGGGTGCCTGTTCTTCACTTCCTCCGGCCAACATACTGGCTGTGAACAGGAGCACCTCCGGTTAAGCCTGAAGTCCGCACACCATTGTCAGAGCTGAATGCGATGCACTCTCTGTGGGCCATCCACCCTCGCGTCGGCAGCCCCCCTGTCCCTGCTCCCGGCCCGAGGCCCACCTCTGGAGAACATGCTTATGAAGCGCTGGGGATTCCTCGGACTTTTGGTCCTCGCGGCATGCGCTCCGGAAGAGGCGCCCGACACCAGCAGCCAGTACCAGGTGTGCCCCGGCGTCATCGCGGGAGTGGAGTCCATCTCGACTTCCACCCAGGCGCTGAACAGCTCCGAGCCCCGGCAGAGTGACGACGGGCGCCAGCGCTACCTGGTGCGCTACCGCGAGGCCGCGCAGTCCAACCCGCAGACCGTGACGAGCGTGGGAGGCCAGGTGCGCACGGTGCTGCGGCGCACGCCCGCGCTGTCGGCGCGCCTGAGCGCCGAGGAGCGCGCCCTGCTGGAGCAGCACCCCGAGGTGGTGGCCATCGAGCCGGACCTTCCGCTGCACGCGCTGAGCCTTCCCCGTCCGCCCACGCTGGCGCTGCTCCACGCGCCGGTGCAGAGCGGCAGCACGGGCGAGTACACCCCGGGCCTGCGCCTGGTGCAGGCGCCCCAGGTGTGGGACCGCGATCAGGACGGCACCCTGGATGTGGGCGCGCCCACCGGCGAGGGCGTCCGGGTGTGCGTCATCGACAGCGGGATTGATCCAGACCAGTCGGAGCTGAAGCAGGCCTACCTCGACGGCTGGGACTTCGTGGAGCAGGACGAGACGCCCTGGGACCAGTACGGGGACATGTGGGGCGAGGGCCACGGCACGCACGTGGCGGGCACCATCGCCGCGCAGCTCGCCTCGGGCGGGGCCAACGTCAGCCCGAACCATGATCGCAACGGCGTGGTGGGGGTGTCGCCCGGCGCCCAGCTGCTCATCGCCCGCGTGCTGGACACCGATGGCGTGGCGTGGATGAGCGATGTCATCGCCGCGCTCGAGTGGTGCTCGGGCCGGGGGGCGCACATCGCTTCGATGTCGCTGGGAGGCGCCTCGGACCACCCGCTGCAGCGCGAGGCCTTCGCGGCCGCCGCCGAGAGGATGCTCATCATCGCCGCGGCGGGAAACAGCGGCGAGCCCATGGCGTACCCGGCCGCCTACCCCGGAGTGCTGGCGGTGGGCGCGGTGAACATGGAGGCCCAGCGCGCCGCCTTCTCCTCTTATGGAGAGAACCTGGCGCTGATGGCGCCGGGGGTGGACGTGCTCTCCACCATCATCCACGGCCAGGGCACCATCTCCCAGGTGTCCCTGGGGGAGGAGCGCCACGAGTCACGCGCGGTGTACCTGGCGCCCGCGGGCACCCACTCCGGCAAGCTGGTGGACTGTGGGGAGGCCAGCACGCTGGGCTCCTGCCCGCAGGCCACCTGTGACGGCTTCGTCGCCTACGTGGAGCGCAGCGAGCGGGTGCCCCTGCAGGTGCAGATCGCCAATGCGATGAAGCAGGGCGCGCGCGCCGTCATCTTCGGCGACCTGCCCCGCCAGAGCGCGCTGGTGGAGCTGTCCATCGGCCGGCGGGGGCACTGGGTGCCCTCGGCGCTGGTGAGCCACAGCTCGGCCGTGGCGATGCGCAAGGTGCCGGGCACGCCCGTCGACGTGCAGCTCCATGCCTCGGACTACGCGGCGTTCTCGGGCACCTCCATGGCGACTCCGCACGTGACGGGCGTGGCGGCGCTGCTGTGGAGCGCCCGACCCTCGCTCACGCCGGCCCAGGTGCGCCAGCTGCTGGTGTCCACCGCGAGGGACTTGGGGCCCGAGGGGTGGGACCCGGAGCACGGCCATGGCCTGGTCCAGGCCACGGCGGCGCTGCAAGCCCTCGAAGCCATGCCGTAAGGCGGGTAAAGAGCCGGCGCATGCGCTTCTCTCGCCTCACCACCGCCGCGCTGCTCCTGGCCACCACCGGCTGTGCCTCGCTCCTGGGCGCCGCCCGGTTGGAGCGCGAGGGCAACGCCACCCTCACCGGGGTGGTGGTGCCCCCCGCGGGAGGCGAGGTGCGCAAGGAGGCCACCTCCTGCGCGGGTGTCACGGCGCGGGTGTCGCACGTCAGCGAGCCCGAGAACGCGCTGGGTAGCCTCATGGTGAAGCAGAGCCGAGGCAGGTGCCTGTACGTGGTGTCCAACCTGCCCAGTAACGCCGAGCTGCACCTCGAGGTGAGCCCGGGCACGACCTGGCGGTGCGGGGACGGAGAGGCACCCCAGCTCACCCCCGCGCCCCGCGCGGTGAAGCTGCGCGACTACGAGACGGCCACGCGCGACTTTCGCGCGGTGTGTGACTAGCGGCGCCTGCCTGCCTGCCTGCCGACTCGGGCTTCGGGTGGATTGATTCGGTACCCCGGAGCACGGCAAGGTGTCGCTACCGGGAAGGCGGCGCTGGAGCCCCCTTTGTCCCGCCAAGGAGCCTGTGCCGTGAAGAACTCGAGCCGGCGAAGTGCCCGACTGATCACCCTGGCCACGCTGGGACTGGCGCTCAGTGCGTGTGAGTCCGAAGAGCCCTTCCCCAACTTCGACGAGCTGACGCGGCTGAACGAGCTGCACACCATGACGCGCAAGCCGCCGGCGGATACGACGAACCGGCTGGCGGATGATGTGCGGGCCGCCTCGCTGGGACACCGGCTCTTCGACGACCCGGGCCTGTCGAGCTGCGGCACGGTGTCCTGCAAGAGCTGCCACGACGGCGAGGGCAAGACGGTGAAGGAGCCCACGGCGCTGGGGTGCAACGGCAACCGCACGGGCCGCAACCCGCCCACCACGCTGAACGCGGACTACAACCGCTGGTTCATGTGGGACGGGCGCGCCGACCGGCTGTGGAACCAGGCCATCCTGCCGCTGACGAGCCCCATCGAGATGGACTCCAACGCGACCGTCGTCCGGGCGCGGCTCAACGCGGTGGCGTCATACGCGGGCGAGTACCAGGAGCTGTTCAACAAGAGCCCGGACGCCACGGGGGATGACGAGCTGCTGGCCAACGTGGGCAAGCTCCTCCAGGCCTACGAGCGGACAACGAACCGCACGGCGGCGCCCTTCGACGAGGACGTGAAGCGCTTCATCGCCGCGGTGGATGCCGGCACCGAGAAGGATGATCCGGCGTACCTCGGATTGAAGACGTACTTCCGCAAGGGCCAGTGCATCGTCTGCCACAAGGGCGTGACGATGGCCGACAACCTCTTCCACAACATCGGCGTGAAGGACGCCAGCGCCGGGGCGCCCGGTCAGGTGGACGCGACGCAGAAGATGCTGGACTGGACGTTCAACGCGGCGGGCCCGTACAGCGACCGGCGGGACGGGGCGGACGCGCTGCGGCTGGAGGCGGTGCGCTCGGACCTGGTGAACAAGCGCTTCGAGTTCGAGGGCGCTTACAAGACGCCCACGCTGCGCAACATCGCGCTGACGGGGCCGTACATGCACACCGGCGAGCTGGCCACGCTGGCGGACGTCGTCGAGTTCTATGACAAGGGCGGCGACCCGGTGGGCACCTTCGTGGGCACGAAGACGGTGACCATCCAGGAGCTGGGCCTGACGGACGAGGAGAAGGCGTCGCTGGTCAAGCTGCTCGAGTCGATGACGGGCGCGCTGTAGCCGGAACGGGCATGGCGGAGCCACGGGAGTGGAGGTTCGGCCTCCAGTACCTCCGCCTCGAGCCCCCGAACGTGCTGTGGATGAAGTGCCACAGCACCACCACCCTGGAAGAGGCCCATCGCGTCCTGGAGGTCCTCCGGGAGCAGGGCTCCCAACGGCCGCTCATCGGCGTCGTCGACGTGCGCGGCGCGATGCTCGACTCCGAGGTGGGCAACCTGCTCGCCCGGGAGATGAAGCCTCAGTGGTTCCGGGCCATCATCTACGTGGGCGCGGGCTTCCTGCAGAAGGCCCTCATCAAGACGCTGGTGGTGGCGCTCTACTTCAACCACCGGTGGACGCGGGAGATCCGCTACGCGGACTCGGAGGAGGAGGCGCGAGCGCTGGTGGCCCAGCTGCGCGCTCACCCGCCGCGGAGTGACTGACGCACCTCCGAGGCGAGGGCCGGGTCATCCGCGAAGGAGAACTGCTCGGGTAGCTTCGCGAGCGCGCGCGTCACTCGGATGCGCCACAGGGCGTGGACGCGCTCGTTGAGCAGGCCGAGCTGGCGCAGGAAGTGCCCCCAGGGCAGCAGGGCCGCGGCGACGGCGGCCTCGGCATGGGGGTGGCGGTAGCGGCTGTCGGAGTTGGGGCGCGCCCACTCGTGCAGCACCCACTCCGGAGGCAGCAGCAGGGTGGAGGGCTCACGGGCCACCTTCTCCACCTCGCGGGCCTTGCGCGGCATGTCGGGCAGCAGCACCAGCATCCACGGGTGGAGCAGCTGGGTACGCCCCAGGGGCCAGCCGTGGTGGGCGCGCAGCTGGCGCTCGAAGGCCATCACCAGCGCCTGCTGCTCGAAGAGGAACTGCTCCGGGGTGAGCTGAGGCCAGAGTTCGAGGGTGCCCTGCCAGCTCCACTCGCCGGCGCGGTAGGCCAGGGCGCGGTCCAGCCACCCGGCCGCCAGCGGGCCGAAGGGCGCCAGCCGCTCCAGCAGCCCGGGCTCCCCGGGCGCGGGCTCGCGGGAGAGCACGGCATCCAGCGTGGTGAACACGGCGCGTTGGGCGAAGTCCTCCACGTCCCAGCCGAACAGCCGGGTGCTGTCGCGCACCCCGGGCCATGCGGCCGTGAGACCCGCGAGGGCCGCGTGGACATGGCCGCGGTAGAGGCACCACTCGGCGAGCTTCAGCAGGGGCACCAGGTGCCCCCTCCAAGCCGCGAGCCCCATCAACGCGCCGTGGACATCCGCGCCGGGGCGCTCCAGGGCGCACTCCACGCGCCAGCCGAGCAGCGCGGGCTCGGCGCGGTACACCTGGGGGACCCGGGCCTCCCAGGAGGCCAGCACCCCCTCGAACTCGGCGCCCCGGCCCGCGTCGCGCAGCACGCCTCGGAGGCCCCGGCCCAGCGCCAGCGCATCCTCCGCCTCGAAGCGGGGATCGGCGGCCACCTCTCGCGCCAGCGCCAGCCGCGTGTCGAGGGGCGCGAACATGAAGCACTCGTGGAAGGCGCGGGGCAGCCCGGTGGCGCCCACGCCCTCCCGGGGCCGGGTCGCCGTGAGCCGACGCCAGAGCTCGAGCACCGCCACGGGCAGGATGGCGGCGGAGAGGCCCGGCCCCTTCCAATCCCTCATCCAGGAGGCGGCGAGGGCCAGTGCCTCCGCGACACCCGCCGCTCTCGCGAGGCGCTCCTCGTCGAGGGTGACGCCATGGTGGCGCAGGGTGCCGAGGAGGACCTCGGTGGAGCAGGCCCCAAGGCCCTGCTCATTCCATGTCTCGTCGATTCGGTCTGCACCGCTCATGGACGTGGTGCGGGAGCATACCCGAAAGGTAGTGCTGGATCCACGTCACGTAAAGCGTCGTGTCGCCAGGCGGCCCGGCTGGACGGCTGCCCCCGGGGCTGCCGTGCGCCTTAGCGCACCAGGTGGAACGCGGTCTGCCGCTGGTAGGCCCAGCGCACCCGGCCGTCTACGCCGAGGATGACGTCCTCCTCCTGCGCCGAGCGCACCTTCTGCCCTCCCCACTCGGGAACCGGCGAGGTGGCCTGGAGTTCCACCGAGTACCACATGCTCGGAATCACGGTGTGGTCTCCGTTGCCGGGTACGCCCTCCTGCCGGTCCCAGAGCCCGACCATGGCGCCCGCGCCGTGGCCGTGCAGGCCCACCGGGTGCGAGTAGACGGTGCCGTCGATGCCCTCCTGCTTCATCCGCGAGAGCACCGTGCGCAGCACCTCGTTGCCGGTGCGACCGGGGCGCAGCTCCTCCAGCACCAGGTCCTGCAGCCGGTTGGAGCGCGCCAGCGCCTGCTTCAGCCCCTCGGGCGCATCGCTCTCGCCCTCGCGCAGCACGTAGCCCATGTGCTGGGTGTCCGTGTTGAGTCGCAGTGCGGTGACACCAAAGTCGCAGTGCAGCACGTCGCCGCGCTGGATGATGGGGTCCTCGCCGAGCTGCTCCTCCGTGGCGCCCTGCCGCTGCACGCTCACCGAGGGGTGGAACCATGTCGTCAGCCCCAGGTCGCTCAGCCGTTGGCGCATCCACCACTCCACGTCATTGACGCGCGTGGTGCCGGGGGTGATGACGGTGTTGGAGAACGCCGTCTGGATGATGTCCCAGGCGAGCTTGTTCTCCTCGGCGAAGAAGCGCCCCTCGTCCTCGCCGCGCCACGCCAGCAGGTCCACCGGCAACCCGCCCGAGGGCTTGAGGCGCGCGGTCCACTCCGGGCCCAGCGCTTCCGTCATGCCCTCGTACTCGCCGTGGCTCAGCCCGTCGGCGAAGGCGAAGGTGCGCGACACGTTGATGGCGATGGACCTGGGCTGACGCTCCTCCAGAAGCTGCTTGAGCATCTGCCACTGCTCCGGGCCCCAGGGCTCGCCCACCCGCTCCACGCCGCCCCCGTCCACCTTTCGCGGCGGGCGCCGCACCTCATAGAGGCCTCCCTGGGGACTGCCTCCCAGGGCGATGCGCACCACGCCCAGCTGGGGGCCGCGATCATGGAAGACATAGATGGTGCGCCGCCGCGCCGCGAAGGTGGTGGCGGAGACGAGCGCCTGGAAGACAGGGTCCTCGTTGTACTCGCGCATGGGCACCACCCACATCTCCACGCGGTGCTGGCGCATGAGCTGGGGCAGGGCCACGTCCAGCCGCTCGCGCAGCCACGCCTGCTGGCGCTCGGCCTGCGCGCGCAGCGTGCCGAAGGGGCGCTCGGGGACGACGCGCTCGGGCTCCGGTGGGCGCGTGCCCGTGGTGGCGCAGGCGGTGGACAACAGCAGCGAGGCGAGGAGGACATGCGAAGGCGTACGCATGGCCGCGCAGCATGGCACGGACTGAAGTGTTGGGCGTGGGCCGAAAAACACCAGGGGCGCTCGGAGGGCAGCGTGTCGCCACCTTCCGAGCGCCCCTCTCCACCTCGACGCAGTCAGCTGCTTACGGGCTCACGGGCGTGTGGAGGGAGACGGAGGCATCCATGTCTCCCCCGCCGTCCTTGCCGCACGGGCCACAGTCCAGCAACCCACCGCACCCGTCCGACACCACGCCGCACACCTCGCCCTTCCCCTGGCACGTCACCGGAACACAGCCGTGCTCCGGCAGGTACCGCTCGCTGCTGCCCAGCGTCCCCCCCGCGTCGTTGAACCCGCCGGCCACCAACACCTCGCCACCCGGCAGCCGCAGCACGCCCGCCCCACGGCGCGGAACCCGGAGCGACGTCACCAGGCTCCACGTCCCCGTGACGGGATCGAACCGCTCCGCCGAGGTGAGCGTCCCCGAGGCGAAGTGGTAGCCGCCCACCACCAGCACCGTCCCGTCCTCGATGAGGATGGCCCCGTGGCTCTCGCGCGGCGTGCTCGGTGCCGCCACGAGCGTCCAGCTGCCCGTGGCCGGCTCGAACACCTCCGCCGTCTCCGCCGCGCGCGTGGTGTTGCCCCCCACCACGAGCACCCGCCCATCCCCCAGCCGCGTCACCGTGTGGCTCGCGCGGTGCGTGCCCGCCGCGCCGCCCGCGGGCCCCGCCTTCGTCCAGTGGCCCGTCGCCGGATCGAACAGCTCCGACTGCATGCCGCTCACGAAGAGCACCCGCCCGTCCGCCAGCACCGCCGCCGCCTGCGCGCCGGTGTGGCCCCAGCCCGGAGCCTCCGCCGCGCTCCAACGGCCCGTGGCCGGGTCGAACAGCTCGGCCGAGCGGAGCGTGCGACGATCCACGTCCGAGCCGCCCACCACCAGCACCCGCCCGTCCGCCAACGCCACCGCTGTCGGATCGATGCGCGGCACCGCCATGGAGGCCGTCACCGTCCACTCGCCCGTGGAGGGCTCGAAGAGCTCCGCGCTCGCCAGCGTGCCGACGATCTGCTGAGGCGCACCGCCCACCACCAGCACCCGCCCGTCCGCCAACGCCACGGCGGCGTGGTTGCGCCGCGCCACCTTGAGCGCGCCCGTGGCGCTCCACTGACCCGTGGCCGGGTCGAACAGCTCACACGAAGAGAGCGTGCGCAGGCCGTCATGGCCTCCCGCCGCCAGCACCCGCCCATCCACCAACTGCACGAAAGGCAGCAACCGCCGAGGCGTGGACAGCGCCTGTCCCACCTGGCCCGGGACGGACTCGTCCGTCGCGGGGCCGGAGCTGCAAGAGAACACCGCCGTAACCAGAATCGCCGTGATGAAGGACTTCGAAAACCGATGCATAAACCCGCCTGAAAGCGCTCCGTCGAGGGGGGTTCGTGTAACCTGACGGTCTGACATGCTGATTCGTTGACTCTTCAGTGATTCCCGAGGGTTACGACGACATCGCACCACCTCGGAGCATCGCCGGAAGGTACGTTCAGAACGCGTCAGCCGAAGCCCCGGCGCGCGCGAGGACAGGGGTGCATGTGAGCGCCGAGGATGCGGATCAGGAACTGCGCGAACGGGTGCGCCAACTGGAGGCGCACGTCGCGTCGCTCGAGTCCCGGCTCCAGCGGCTGGAGACGCAGCCGCCCGTCGCGGCCCCCCCACCCGTGCCCTCGGAGCCGGTGGTACAGGCCCCGTCTCCGGCGCGCGCGGATCTGGAGTCACACCTCGGCACGTACTGGCTGAGCCGGGTGGGCATCGTCGCGCTGATCACCGGCATCGCGTACCTCATCACCTCGCGCTTCGGGCAACTGGGCGTGCTGGCGCGCGTGGGGCTGGGTTACCTGTTGAGCGCGGGCCTGGGCGCGTTCGGGCTGTGGCTGGCGCGGCGCCATCAGCTCTTCGGGCGCATCGTCTTCGGCGGTGGGCTGGCGCTGGCCTACTTCGTCACCTACGCGCTGCACTTCATCCCCTCGGTGCGCGTCATCGACAGCCAGGCGCTCGCGCTGGTGCTGCTGGCGGCGTTCGTCGTGGCCATCGTCGTCATCGCCCAGCGGATGCACTCGGAGACGGTGGCCGGCATCGCCCTGTTCCTCGGGCTGCACACGGGGATGCTCAGCGACATCACCGCCTTCACCCTGCTGTCCACGTCGATGCTGGCGGCCGGCGCGCTCTTCTTCCTGGTGAAGAACCGCTGGGTCATCGTCCCCCTGTCGAGCCTCGTCGCCGTCTACACCACGCACATCTTCTGGGCGATGCGCACCGGTGTGGCCCCCGAGGCCCCCGACCCGGACCGGCTCCTGCTCAGCCTGGGCTTCCTCACCCTCTACTTCCTGCTCTTCTCGGTGGCGCTGCTGGTCCATCCCCGCGAGCTGTCGGCCAAGGCCTGCCTGGCGTTCGCGCTCCTCAACTGGGTGGGGTGGATGTGGCTCGGGAGCAATGAACTCTCCCGCCACGCCGAACCCCGCCTCTTCACCTTCCTGGGATTGACGGCGCTGGCCCATGGCGCCGCGGCCGCGGTGGCCCGGTGGCGGCAGGCTCCCGCCCTCCTCGTCCACGCCTACCTCTGTCTGGGCGCGCTCTCACTCGCCCTGGCCCTGCCCACCCGCTACAGCGAAAGCGCGCTGGCCGTGGCCTGGCTGGTGACCGGCGCCCTCATGGGGCTGCTGGCCCGAGGCGCCTCCTCGCCCATGCTGCGCTGGGTGGGCGTGGGTACCCTCTTCGCGGGGCTGGCTCGGGCCGTGTTCCTCACGCCCGAGCACTCGCTGCTCTTCGCGCTCGGCTTCGCCTGCTTCCTGCTCGTCGAACGCTCGGGGGAAGTCCCTCTGCCCGGGATGCCCTCCCCCGAGGTGCTCCAGCGCCAGGGCCTGGTACGCCTGCTCTGCGCGGGCGGGGCAGGGCTCTCCCTGGTGTGGCTCGTGGCCGCGTGGATGCCGGCGGGGCTCGCCACACTCGGCTGGGTGGTGGCCGCCTTCGCCATGTTCGGCGTGGGCTTCGCCGTGCGAGAGCGCAGGTACCGGCACGTGGGCCTGTTGCTGCTGGCCCTGTCGCTCGGTCGGCTGCTCATCGTGGACATGGCGCGACTGCCCACGGATCAACGCGTCATCACCTTCATCCTCCTCGGCGTCATCCTGCTGATCATCTCGTACACGTACACCCGGCTGCGGGACCGCAAAGGATAAGGAGGCCCACCGGACATGCGTCGCTCCTTCCACGCTCTCGCCCTGCTGCCGCTGTGCCTGCTGCTCTCCGGCGTGGCCTGGGCCGAGGAGCCTCCCGAAGAGCCCGCCACCCCCAAGGTGGCCCTGGACTTCGGCGCCACCCTCTCGGGGCTGCGGCACCCCGCGGCGACGCTCCCCCCAAGTCCCGGAGGCTTCCCCCGGAGTGTCCCCGACCGCGACGCGGCCGCGCGCCTCACGTTCGGCGTCCAGCTCGCCTTGAGCCAGTTCTTCCCCAGCCTGGACGACCTCTGGCAGACCAACCTCCTGGACTGGTACCTCTCCGGAGGCCTTCAGATCTTCTCGCTCCGCATCGGAGGAGAGCAGCAGCTCGCCCTCTCCCGCTGGCTCGCGCTGGGGCTGGGTGTCCACGGCGCGGTGGCCGAGGTGTCGATCGGCACAGGGGAGTTCGCCGGCGGCGTGCCTCCCACCTCGGGAGACCCCACGGACATCGACGAACTGCGCGCCAGCCAGTGGCTCTTTGGCGCGGGCGGCACCGTCTCCCTGCTGCTGCTCACGCGCAACGTGTTCTTCGCCCGGCTCCAGGCGGGCTACACCGTCTACCTTCCCGTGAAGGCCCGCAACCTCGAGGCACCCTCGAAGGACTTCACGCCTCCGGGCTTCTCGGTGTCGCTTGGCGGGCCCTCCATCGGCGCCTTCGTGGGAATACGCCTGTGAGCGGGGTGCCTCGGAACACTCGCGGGCTCGGCGCCTGAGTTCCCCTTCACGCCGAGCAGCGGGCGCTTCCCAGCGGTCCTGCCCTACCCACCTCCAGCACCGGCGTTATCCATGCATCACGTTGCGGGTGGACACCACCTTGCTTCGACTGGACTAGAAAGCCTGCTGGCCACGCATGTCTCCCCGTCCGCCCGTTGCCCCGCTTCAGGAGTTCATCGAGAGACTGCTGCTCATCGACCGAGCGCTCCAGGTGCCTGTCGGTGATTCCAACAAGCATGAGTTCATCGAGCGGCTGCTGGTGACGGTGGACACCGCGCCCGTCCTGCTCTCCTATATTGACGCTTCCGAGCGCTACCGCTTCTGCAACCAGGCGTATGAGCGCTGGTTCGGAGGGTCCCGCGAGCGCACCCTCGGCCGTACCATGCGCGAGGTGCTCGGCGAGGCCGCGTATGAGCAGATACGCGCCGAGGTCCACTCGGCGCTCAGTGGCAAGCACGCCCAGTTCGAGCGCGTCGTTCCCTATGACTCCGGTGGCACCCGCACAGTGCTGGCGGACTACCTGCCGCACGTCCTGCCGGATGGGCGCGTCGCCGGGTTCGTGGCGATGGTGAGCGACGTCTCCGAGCAACGGCGCTGCGAGGCCACCGCGCGGATGGCGCAGGCGCTGCGCGAGAGCGAGGAGCGGCTGCGCCTGGCGCTCTGGGCCAGTGAGCTGGGCATCTGGGACTACGAGCCGATCAAGGACAACGCGCGGTGGGATGAGCGGTGCCGAGAGCTGCTCGGGGTGCTGCCCGAGGAGCCCCTCACGCGCGACACCTTCTTGCGGTACATCCACCCCGAGGACCAGGCCCGCGTGGAGGCGGCGATGCAGGCGGCGTTCGACCCGGACCAGGGCGGCTGCCTTCAGCTCGAGTACCGCGTGGCCCCTCGCCACTCCAAGGCGGAGCGGTGGCTCCAGGTACACGGCAAGATGGTCTTCGAGGCGCGGCGGCCCTCCCGCTTCACGGGCACGCTGCGCGACATCACCCAGTCCCGGCTCGCCCGCGTGCGCGTGGACCGGCTATACGCCGTGTCCTCCGCCCTGTCACAGGCGCTGCTGCCCGACGAGGTGGCGCGCGTGGTGGTGAGCCAGGGCGCCCTGGCGCTCGAGGCCGCCTCGGCCTCGCTGGTGCTGGTGAGCGAGGACGGCACCGCCTTCGAGCTGCGCGCCGCGCATGGCTTTCCAACGGACTCGCTGGAGTCCTTACAGCGCTTCCCCATCGACACGCCGGTCATGTACCGCGAGGCCTACCGGAGCGCCCGGCCCGTCTTCTACGAGTCCCTGGAGCACCTCCTGCGCGACTACCCGGTGCTGAGGGACTCGCCCGCCCTGGTGGGCCGCTCCTTCGCGGCGCTGCCGCTGCGCGTGGATGAGCGTGTCATCGGTGCCTTTGGCTTCACCTTCGCTTACGAGCGGGCCTTCACCCCCGAGGACATGCAGTTCATGGAGTCGCTGGGGCAGCAGTGCGCCATGGCGCTGGAGCGCTCGCGCCTGTACGCGGCCGAACGCAAGGCGCGCGCCGAGGCCGAGCAGCTCCGGGACCGGCTGGCCGCCGAGCGCAGCCTGCTCACGGCGGTGATGGATCAACTCCCCGTCGGCGTCGTCATCGCCGAGCCCGGGGGCCGGCTCCTCCGGGGCAACGCGGCGATGGAGAACGTCTGGGGCCACGCCTTCCGGCCCTCGGCGAGCATCCCTCAGTATTCCGAATACCAGGGCTACCACCCGGACGGGCGGCCCTATCTTCCCGAGGAGTGGCCCCTGTCGCGCTCCCTGCTCCATGGGGAGACGGTGCTGCGGGAGCCGGTCACCGCCGTTCATGAGAATGGAGAGCGCCGGCAGATCGATCTGAGCTCCACCCTGGTGCGAGATGCCGAGGGCCGCCCGGTGGCCGGCGTGGTGGTGTCCACCGACGTCACTCAGCATCAGCGGATGAAGGAGGCCCTGCAGCGCGAGGCGGAGGTGCGCGAGAAGCTGCTGGGCATCGTCAGCCACGACCTGCGCAACCCCCTGCAGGCCATCTTTGCCTCCAGCCAGCTGCTGCTGCGCGCGGAGGCGCTCACGCCCTCGCAACAGAAGAAGGCGGAGCGTATCCAGACGAGCGTGCGGCGGATGGACCGCCTCATCCGCGACCTGCTGGACTTCGCGCGGGCGCGCGGCGAAGGCAGTCTTCCCATCCAGCGTCGGCGCGCGAGCCTGGAGGACGCGTGCCGCCCCATCCTCGAGGAGCTACAGGCCGCGCACCCGGGGCGCTCGCTGCTCCTGGAGACACGGGGCGATATGGAGGGGGAATGGGACGTGGAGCGGCTGGCGCAGCTGGTGGGCAACCTGGTGACCAATGCCCTGAAGCACGGCGCCGCCGAGGCTCCCATTCAGCTCCGGGTGGATGGCGAGGGCCCTCAGGTCGTGCTCGAGGTGGCCAACCAGGGTCGCCCCATCCCCACCGAGCTGCTGCCGCGTGTCTTCGAGCCCTTCACGCGCGCCAGCACCGGGGGTGACGCGCTCAAGGGCGTGGGACTCGGCCTGTTCATCGTGCATGAGATTGTCGCCGCGCACGGGGGCAACATCTCGGTGAACTCCACGGCCGAGGCAGGCACGGTGTTCCGGGTGGTGCTGCCTCGGCGGCTCGCGGCGGCTTGACGCCTACTTCGCGTCCACCACGAGGACCATCCACCGGTCGGTGGTGTGGTCGATGCGCACGTTGGAGGCGCCGGCCTCCTGGAGCTGCTGGACGATGCGCTCCAGGAACACGAGCTGCTCCTTGGGCGCGTCCACGAAGAGGTTCTTCTGCTTGCCGCCCTTGGCCTTGGCCTTGGCCGGCTGGGCGGAGGCGCCGTTGGAGCCCTCGGGGGCGCTGGCCGAACGGGAGGCGGCGGAGTCCTCGCCGTTCATCGGCTCGGCCTCGGGCTCCTCGCGCGCGGGCTCCTCGGCGGGGGGGTTCATCCGCTCCTCCATCACCTGGTCACGCACCTGCTGGAAGGACTTGGGGTTGAGCGCGGCGCCGAACTTGTCCTCGAAGCGCTCCTGCGCCTCCTGGCGGGTGATGTCGGGCTGGTTGCGGATGAGCTCGAGCAGGAACGTGTTGCGCTCCTGAATCTGAGCCTGGGGGATCCTGGCCATGGTGGGTTCCTCGTGAAGGGGGACTGCGGAAAAGGCGGCGCAACCTAGTCGAGCACCGGCCCTCGGGAAAGGGCTCGTACTCCGTGTCGTCCCCTCTCGACCCGTGGCGACCAGGTGTGGGCCGGAGCGGTGCTGCTGTTGTTGCGTTGGTCTCCGAGGTTCGGTCCCCAGACGGCGTACTGCCCGAACCTTCCTCGAATTCATACGAACCACGAAAGCCCAGGCCCGCTTCACCCTTGGGACCCGGCGGGCCCTCGGCACCGTCCGAGCCAGAACCGCCGCTCTTGCATGCCACCCGCACAGCCAACACTGCTGTCATCACAACTCTGTAAGGAGAGGTCATCACGAACGCCCTGGAGGACACATTCACGGCCAGCGCCGGACGGCCCAAGCGCTCCACTCTCGCGGCAGGCGGGCCTCGCCGGGCTTCGAGCCGGGATTCTTGATCGTGAGTCCCGTCACATCGCCCAGGATGAAGCACACGGGAACACGGCGCCCATCCGGCAGGAGCGCCTCAGTGTAGCGGCCCAGCACAGCCTCCTGCCCCTCCTTCGTGAGGCCCTCCGTCCAGAGCTGCCCATACAGGAGGGTGCCCTCGGGAAGCGGGCCCGTCCATGAGTACTTCACCACCCTGCTGACGATGGACCCTGGGTGGTAGATGCCCTCCTGCTGCTGCTTGCCGGGTTGGTTGATGTCGAGAATGACGCTGTAGTTGTTCTTGAAGAGGCTCATCTCCTCCATGCGCTGGACGGCTTCCTGGGGGCAGTCCTCTGGCAGAGGCCGCACCTGGGCTGCGGTGCAACTGACGCTGAAGGTGGTGCATAGCCAAGCTGCAACGACCCTGACAGGCCGGGAGTTGCTGAGGGTGGACACGTGCGAGCTTCCTTTCTCGGATGCAGCGTGGGAAGTCGGGGCGGAAGTGAGCCACACCCACCCTGCGGCGAAGAGGCAAAGGCCAAGCAGAAGGAGGCCTGCCGCGAGGGCGATTCTCCGCCATCTCTTCTTGCGAAGGGCGGCTTTCTCCTCTGCTTCAAGCACCACCGCCTCTAGTTCCTGGAAGGCGGCGGAGTACCGCTCCAGGGCCTGCTCGCGGGAGAGCTCCTCCTGCTTTTGCTGCTTCACCTCCCGGGCCCTGCGCTCGAAGTGCTGCTGCTGGAGGCGGCGTTCCTCCAACTCGTCCTGGGTAGTGGGGGCAGGCCCGTCGGCAGACAGCCGCAATGGCGCCTTCCACTCCGGTCTGGAGCGCTCCTTGGCCGCATCCCACAGGGCTTGGAGCAGGGCCTCGGCGCTCGCGTAGCGATCCTCCGGCTGTTTCTCGAGCAGCTTCAGGGTAATGCGGCTCAGCGCCTCGGGGACCTTCGGGTTGAGGCGGTGGGGGGCACGGGGAATGGTGGTTTCGATGGTGGTCAGCAACTCCGCCGCTGGCATCCGCGGATCGAAGGGCCAGCACTCCGTCAGGGCCTCGTAGAGGAAGACACCCAACTGGTACAGGTCCCCCGCCTTGTTCGCAGCGAAACGCTCTCCCTGCTTCCAGGACTCCTCACGGATGAAGGCAATGCACTCGGGTGGCAGCGCGTGGGGCGTGCCCGGCGCCAGCCCCACAGTGAGGGTGGAGGCTCCCGGCAAATACGCACTGCCCATGTCCACCACCACCGGCTGCCTGTCTTCGGAGTCGACGATGACGTGCTCGCTCTTGAAGTCGCGAATGAGAACGCCATGGGCATGCAACCCGGCCACCACGCGCACCACGGCGATGACGACATCCACCAGCTGAGCAGCGGTAGGCCGGATGCGCTCGCGCCACTCCTGGAAGGACTCACCAAGCACGAAGTCGGTGACGATGTAGAGGTAGCCCTTGGTGAGGTGAGGCCACCTGTCCACGGAGCGCAAGTGAGGCAGGCCCGGCAGGCTGGCGTTGGCCATGAGGATGGCGCCCTCATGGCGCAGGCGCCCATCCACCTGCCGCTCCTCCAAGGTCTTTTCTGGAGTGTCCTGCGGCAGGTCGGGAGCCGGCCGCACCGCCATCTTCAGCGTGAAGAAGGCCCCATCGCGCTCGACCTTGAAGACGTGGCCGAAGCCGCCGCTGCCCAGCGACTCCACGACGCGCCAGGGGCCCACCATATCCCCCGGCTTGAGGTGATCAGGGTGAAACGCGTCCATCGTCATGGCTGGGGACCTCCTATTTGACCATCAACTTGAAGGAGAGGCGCCGCTGACCGTCGGCATCCACGAGTTCCACGCTGCATCCCTTGCCGGACCAGGGAGGAACCTTCGTCTCCAGCACCACGAGCCCCTCTTCGCCCAGAGCCAGGTGCTGCAGCTTCGTCTGCACGGAGAGCAGTCTCACAGGAGCCCCTGTCGCGCTGGTGATACGCGCGTGGCCCAAGGACCAAGGCTTCTGGCTCGAAAGGTTGCGCAGACGGACAGCGACCATGACTGAGAACTTGCCCTCGTAACCAACCCCCCGTTGCACCTCCAGCCCGCTGGCATCTGCCGTAGATGCCTCGACAACGAGCCCAATCGGGCGCGTTTCATCGGTGAGCCACTCGGAGAGGACGAGCCCCGCGGGGCCATGGCCCGCGTACCGGGCATTGAGTTCCTCTAACTCCGCTTCCTTCTGCGTGAGGGCCGCGAGCAGGGCCTCGGGGGTGTTCGCCCGCCGGTCCATCTCCACGTTCCCATCCACCACCGTGGAGTCGGTGACGACGGCAAGGACGGCCTGCGCCGGCAAAGCCCTGTCCTTGAAGCCGACCTTCACGATGAGGCGCTCGCCCGAGCCCAAGTCCGCGAAGGGCTGCAGGGCGAGGAGGCTGTCGCCGACGTCCACCCACTTGAAGCGGGTGCGGTCCACCACGAGGCTCTCCCTGTCCAGGGGCCCGTTGAAGGCCACCGTGGTGAGGTTGCCGGCGGCCACGTACAGCTCGGGGATGGGCTCGGCTGACGTGGCGGGCAGCGCGACACGCCGATCCTGGCGTTGCCGGGCTGGTGGCTGGGGCTGGGCGGCGGCCGTGCTCGCTACCAGCAGCGAGAGCGCGAGGAACGGCCACGTCGTGGGTAGTGCCAAGGAAGCAGAACCTCCTAGGTCACTAACCTAGCAGATGTACGGCATCGTGGCGCCTCTCATGCTCCGCTTAACTTTCCCTCGGAGGGCTCCTCGGCCACGCTCGGGCCTACGAAAAATGGGCTAGGTCGAAATCAGAGGGCTGGCGGGCAGGCGGGGGCGCGCGGCCGAAACAATCGTGGCTCCGAAGAGTCCTGGCGGGTAGTGTTGTTCTCTCCCTACCTAGTGGGTCTTGCCTGCCCAGCGGCCGAGCGGCCTCCGTGAATGTTCTTCCTCCTCTTCCCGAGCTGATTGCCCAGTTTCTCCAGCGCTTCATCCACCAGCCCGCCGGGCAGAGCCTGCTGTCGCGCTACGCCACGGATGCGGCCTTCGTGCGCGTCGCCTTCGAGGACCTCTGCCGCCGCGCGGACGCAGGCGAGGACGTCACCGAGCGGGTGCTGACGAAGCTGCTGCCCCACCGGGACACGCCCTTCAATCGCCAGCGCGGCGCGTGGACCGCGCCCTGGGCCGTCATCAACCGGGAGATAAAGCCCTGGTTCCAGAACGTGGGCTGGGTGCCGGACGAGGCCGCGTGGCGGGGCATCGCCGACAACCTCCTGCGCCTGCTGCGCGTGCTGGAGCGCGCCCCTCAGCAGGCCGCCCTGGAGGCCTTCGCCGCCTCGCCGCTCTCCAGGGGCTTCCGCTCGGGCTTCCTCAGCCCGGCGCTGCGCTGCCTGCGGCCGGACCTGTACCTCGTCGTCAACGCCAAGAGCCGCCGCGCCGGCCACTTCTGTCTCGCGCTGTGGGGCGAGCCCCGCGAGCTGAGCGTCGCCATCGAGCACTACCTGGAGACCAACGCCACCCTGCGCTCCGTGCTTGAGCGCCTCAAGCCCCTGGGCATCCAGGACAGCGACCACTTCGACGCGTTCTGCCACTGGCTCTGTGACCGGAAGCTGGGCGGTTACCTCGCCCGTAAGAAGGTGGAGGAGTTGGAGGACGGTCCCCCCGAGGATGATGCCGGAGGCGAGCCCGAGGAGGAGGTGGGCGCCTGGGTCGTTCGCAACATGCTCTCGCGGCGCAACCTTCGCTCGGAGGTGCGGCGCGGCCGGCGCAGCAGCTGGACGGCTACCCAGCGCAGCTCTCGCGAGTGGCTCCAGGACGCGGAGCCCGGTGACCTCATCTTTCTCTACCAGGCCAGTCCCGTGCGCGAGGTGCTGGGGCTCGGACGGCTCGTGGGCGAGCCCGCCTCGGTCGGCGAGGAGACGCGCTTCGAGATCGAGTTCCTCACCGATGTGCTCGCCCACCCGATTCCGCTCTCCGCCATCCAGGCACACTCCACGCTGTCGGGGATGATGATGGCCTCGCCGCGCAGCGGGATGGTGCTGCCCATCCGCGCGGATGAGCTGCCTCCTCTGGCCCGGCTCGTGTGCGACCGCAACCCCGAGGCCCGCGAGGTGCTCGCTCCGTACCTGCCTCCCGAGGCCACCTCGCCCGAGCCCTCTTCCAACAAGGCCCGAGGCCCGCGCGTTCTGGAGCTCGCCGCATGGGTAGATGCATGGCGGCGCGGCTCGGGCTACCCGGATGAGACGGACGCGCGCGAGGCGCGCCAGCGGGAGGCGTGGGCCCAGCTCCTCTCGAAGGAGGCGCTCGCCACGCTCACCCCGGAGGATTTCCGGCCCGTGTATCAGCTGGGCGTGCTCGGCTCGGCCGGCTCCCCGGCGGTGCTCAACCGCTTCTTCCTGGAGGCCGGCGAGGAGGACCTTGCCCGCTTCCGCGCCACACTGCGCGAGGTGCTGTACGGCGAGGGCCGCGTGGAGCAGCGGTTGGACCGTGCGCTGGACAAGGGCAGCGCTGGCTTCGTGAAGGGCCTGGGCGAGGGCGTCTTGATGAAGTGCCTCTCCCTGCTCCAGCCCGAGCGCTTCCTGGGCATCTGTCTGTATGAAGGAGACGCCGGCAAGGCCCGGATGATGGAGATGCTCGGGCTGCCGCCGCTGCCCGGCTCGCTCTCCGTGGGCACCCGGGCGGTGCGCTCCAACGATGCGCTGCGCGAGGCGCTCTCGCCCCACCTGCCCGCGGCGGAAGGGTTGCCCGCCACACACGCCATGCGGCGCTTCCTGTCCTGGCTCAAGGCTCGACTGGACCAACAGCCGCCGCTCCAGGAGTTGGCCCCCGCCGAGCGCTTCCTTCACGCCACCTCGCTGCGCCGCGAGCGGCTGGAGGAGCTGTGCGCCCTGCTGGAGCACCGCCGCCAGCTCATCCTCTATGGGCCTCCGGGCACGGGGAAGACGTTCATCGCCCGCGAGCTGGCGCGCTACCAAGCCGGCTCCGAGGAGCGCTGCGAGCGCGTGCAGTTCCACCCCGCCTACGCTTACGAGGACTTCATCGAGGGCCTGCGCCCTCAAGTGGACCCGCAGGCCCCGGGCGGGCTGCGCTACGAGTACCGCCCCGGCCTCCTCAAGGCGCTGGCGGAGCGCGCGAAGGCGTCGCCCACCGAGCGCTTCGTGCTGCTCATCGATGAGATCAACCGCGCCGCCCTGCCGCGCGTCTTCGGCGAGCTGCTCTACCTGCTGGAGTACCGCGAGGAGCACGTGCGGCTGGCCGGCTCGGGGGACTTCTTCGAGCTGCCGGCGAACCTCTACCTCATCGGCACCATGAACAGCGCGGACCGCTCCATCGCTCAAATCGATGTGGCGCTGCGCCGCCGCTTCCACTTCGTGCGCATGGACCCCGACGTCGAGGTGCTGCGGCGCAACCTGCTCAAGTGGGACGTAGCCCCCGATGTCTGCGACTGGGTCGTCCACGGACTGGAGACGGTGAACGCGCGCATCGATCGCTCGCCGGGCCGCGAGTTCCGCATCGGCCACTCTTTCTTCATGGACAAGGACCTGGACGCAGCCCGCGTCGAGCGCATCTGGCGCCACGACATCGCCCCCATGCTGGAGGACTGCTTCTACGACGCGCCACAAGTGGTGCAGGAGCTCCGGGCCCTGTTCGACGCAGCCCGGCCCGGCCCGGTGGACATGACGGAATGACGGTGTGGACCCTCACCGAGTGGGAGTGGGCCGAGCTGCCCCTCTCCCCCGCGGACGTGCTGGCCGCCCAGGGACACCTGGGCTCGGCGCTCGCCGTGGAGCCCTCCGCCCGAGGCGTCCGCCTGCGCGCGCTGGGCGTGGCCGGCATGGTCGCGCTGCCCGGAGGCGTGCTGCACGTCCGGCCCAAGGTGCCAGCGCTTCACCTGCTGGCGCTGCTCGACTACGCCGCGCGCGAGGTGCCTTGGACCGAGGAGGTGGTCGGCGCGGCCGAGGCGGACGAGCTGCTCCCCCTGCTCGGCGAGCTCTTCGTTCGCCGCGTGGAGCGCCTGGCCCGGGGCGGCTGGGTCCACGGCTATCGCGAGCAGGAGTCCCTGCGGCCAGCGCTGCGCGGACGGTGGCTCGTGGGGAGGGACCTCGCCCGGCCGCCCACGCACCGCCACCGGCTCTCCTGCCAGTTCGATGAGTTCACCCGCGACGTGGCCCCCAACCGCGTCCTCCTCGCGGCGCTGCGCGAGCTGGAGCGCTCCAGCGCCTTCGGTCCCCAGGTGACCGCGCGGGCGAGGATGCTGGCCTCTACATTAGAAGAGGTGGAGCCGGTGGCCGACACGCGCGCGGCCGTGCGGACGCTGGCCTCGGATCGACGCTTCGCTCCCTACGGCCCGGCCCTCGGGCTCGCCCGTCTCATCCTCGAAGGCCACGGCGCGCAGGCCACTCCCGGCCCGCATCCGCTCGCCTCCTTCATCCTCCGGCTGGCGCCCTTGTTCGAGGCCGCCGTCACCCGCGCGCTGGCGAAGGTGGCGCTCGCCCGGGGCCTGCCGTGCCATGCCCAGCGCCCGCTCTCGCTGGACACCCAGGGCCAGCTCACCGTCATCCCCGACGTCGTCCTCGAGCGGGGCGAGGCGCGCCTCGTCATCGACGCCAAGTACAAGCTCCCCGCCTCGGGGCTGCCACTCGCGGACGACTTCCAGCAGCTCGTCACCTATCTGGCGTGCGCGGATGCGTACCGGGGTGCCCTCGTGCTGCCGGCGCTCGGCGCCGTTCCCGAGGAGACCTCCTTGCGACTGAGCCCCTTCGGACGCCGCTGCGAGGTGCGGGTGGTGAAGGTCCCCCTCGGAGGCCGCGCCGCCACGGTGGGCCTGGCGCTGGAGTCCTGCGCCGAGCGGCTCATCTCCTGGCTGCCGGGCCTTGCCCCGGCCGCCCGGGTCACTGCTTGAACGTCAGCGTCTGCGAAGCCACCGAGGTGCCGAACGTGTACGAGGTGTTGTTCGTCCACGTCCACGTGCCCCGCTTGTAGGTCGCCGCCAGCCAGAACGTACACTTGTTCGTGAGCAGGCACGTCTTGCTCCCGTACGCCGACGTGGGGCCCACCACCGAGGCGTTGATGGTGATGGCGGCCACCGGCGCGTCGCACGTCGTCTCGAAGTGGAAGTACATGCGCCCACCGAACGAGTACGTGGGCCCGAGGACCGTGGCCGTACACGTCGTCCCGGGCAGCGTCGTCGGCTCTTCTTCCGGAATCTCCGTCGTGTTGACCCCAATCGAAGCCAGCCCGATGAGCAGAAACTGATTCAGCATGGTGAATCTCCCGGCAGAGCGCGCGCCAACCGAAGTCACGCTCATGCATGGATGAAGCCGTGCGCGTCAGCGGCGTGATTTGTCGCACGCCACTGCACTGCTACAGATGGCCTGTTCACACACGGCGCCCGAGGGACTTCACCCTGCCCACGAGCGTCAGCTGCTACGGGTCGCGCGCCACCCGGTCACGTTCAAATGACCCCACCTGGCGACGCCGCTACCCACCGCGAGCAAATACATGCATCAAAGAATTCTTTGATGACGGCCTAATCGCACAATGCGATGTAAGCCCGTATGACCAACAACCCACGAGCAGTTTCTCCCCAGGGTCTTCCAGGTGGTTCCCGTGTGGCCCTCCTGAGCGCAGCGCTCGCGGCGGTCCTCGCCGCCTGTGGTCCCACGCAGGAACCCGAGCCCGTCTCTCCGAGCGCCACCGAGGCGGTGGCCCTGGATGCCCAGGACGTGGTGCGGCGTGCCCAGGCCCAGCTTCCTTCGGCGCGGGCCTCCTCCGCCTCCACCGTCATCTCCTCCGAGCTCTCGGTTCGGAGCGGCTTCGTGCCGAACTCGGTATCGCAGATCATGCCGGTCGTCGCCGCGGGCAATGGCATCTACCTCGTCGTCTGGACGGAGACGTGGAGCCATACCAGCCCCAACGCGACGGACCTCTTCGCGGTGCGGGTGAATGCCTCGACGGGCGCCCTGCTGGACTCCACGCCCATCCTCGTCTCCAACACCTCGGACCCCGATGTGTTCCCCGCGGTCGGCTTCGACGGAACGAACTTCCTGGTCGCCTGGACCCGGCCTCCCCTCACCTACGCGGTGCGGGTGAGGGCGTCGGACGGCGCGGTGCTCGGCACGCCCCGCCTCATCACCACCCCGGCCCCCAGTCCCTACGAACCGCCGCTGCCCCACATGTACCCGGCCGTGGCCTTCGATGGGACGAACTACCTGGTGGTGTGGAATGGCACCTTCTACAAGGACGGCGTCCACCGCAACGGCATCCTCGGCACCTGGGTGCGGCCCTCGGATGGGCAGACGCTCGACACGTACGCCTTCATCGTCAGCTTGCGCCAGGACAGCACCCCCCAGGTGGCCTTTGGGAATGGGCGCTACCTGGTGACCTGGTCCGACTCGGTCAACAGCACGACGGCCAACGTCCATGGCGTGCGCATCGACGCCGCCTCCCGGCAGGTGCTCGACGCGACGCCGCTGTCCATCGCCACCTCTACGTCGGTGGCGGAGACCAACCCGTCCATTGCCTCCGACGGGAGCCACTTCCTGGTCGTCTGGCAGCGCGGCAACAGCACGCTCGAGGGCGTCCGGGTGCGCGGCTCGGATGGCGCCGTCCTCTCCCCCGCCGCCACCGTGGGCACGGGCAGCGTGAAGCAGGCCGCGGTCACCTACGACGGGCAGGACTACCGGGTGGGCTGGGTGGGCAATCACGGCGCGGGGCTGCAGGCGTTCAGCACGCGCGTGTCCACCAGCGGGGCGGTGGGCGAGGAGCTGGTGCTGTCCAGCATCGCCGCGACCACGCAGCAGGAGGCGCCGGCCATCGCCGCGAGCTCCGCGGGCCACTTCCTGGCGCTCTACGGCCAGTACGACTCGGCGAAGCGCATCCGCATGCGGCTGGTGCAGGACGTTCAGCCCCAGGACTGCACCACGCTCGAGCCGACGCTGGTGCTCAACGGCACGGCGGTGATGAACCTGGAGTGCAACCCGAACGGCACCTACTCCGACCCGGGCGCCCAGGCGTTCGACGGGTGCGGCAACCCCATCCCCGTGCATGCGTACAACTCGGGCAATGACTCCTCCGGCCCGGGCCCGAACGTGAAGCTCGAGGGCAACTACACCGTGTCCTACTCCGCGTGGGATGCGCAGGGGCGCACGGTGAGCGCCACCCGCACGGTGAACGTGGATGACACCACCGCGCCGACGCTGACGCTGCTCGGGGCCATGCGGATGACGCACACCTGCGGCAGCATGTGGAACGACCCCGGCTACGTGGGCTCGGACGTGTGCTACCCGAGCGCGGCGACCTCCGTGTGGCGCACCGGCGAGGTGAATGGCTGGGCCGAGGGCACCTACACGGTGACCTACACGCTGACCGACAGCGGCGGGAACAGCGCTCCGGCCCTCACGCGCACCGTGGAAGTGGTCGACTGCCCCTGGTAGCGGGGTAACGCCCGGGCGCCGCGCTCGTCACGCGGCGCCCTGGGGCGGCCTCAGTGCAGCTCCGGCTCGCAGGGCAAGAGCACCGTGAAGGTGGCCCCCTGCCCGACCTGGGAGTCCACTTCGATGGTGCCCCGCATGGCCTCCACCAGCGTGCGGCTGATGTAGAGCCCCAGGCCCAGGCCGCCGTAGTGCTGCGTGGGCACCGCGCGCTCGAACTTGCGGAACAGCCGGCGCTGCGCCTCCGGGGCGATGCCGATGCCCTGGTCCTTCACCCGCAGCCGCACCCACGCGTCCTGCTTCTGGACGTGGACGTGGACGGGCTTTCCCGCCCCGTACTTGAGGGCGTTGGACAGCAGGTTGACCACCACCTGATCCAGGCGCAGGGCATCCCACCACCCTTGCGTCTCTCCCTCTACCTCCAGGCGCACCTCGCAGCCGGCGCGCGCGAAGTCCGGCTCGAGCCGCTCCAGCGCCTCGCGCACCAGCACCGCCAGGTCCGTCTTCTGGAAGTCCAGGTGCAGCCGCCCGCTGTCCAGCGACGTCACATCCAACAGGCTGCTGTTGAGCACGTTGAGCCGCTGGAGCTGGCGCTCCATGGTCTGCAGCCGGCCTCCGAGCCGCTGCCCCAGCTCACCCTCGGTGCCCCCCACCGTCGACTTCACCAGCCCCAGCTGCAGCTTGAGCGAGGTGAGCGGCGTCTTGAGCTCATGCGAGGCCATGGAGAGGAACTCGTCCCGGGCGCGCACCGCGGCCAGCGCCTCCTGCTCGGCGCGCAGGCGCTCCTGGAGCGCCGCCTCGAGCGCGGCGGTGCGCTCGGCCACGCGCCGCTCGAGCTCCGCGTTGAGCTGGCGCAGCTCCGCCTTGGCCATCTTCAGCGAGGCGCTCTCCAGCACCTCCCACGCGCCCTCGCGCCGGGCCACCGCGAACTGGTGGTTGCGCACCACGTCCAGGATTCCCACCGGCTCGCAGCGGTGCAGGCAGTAGCTGCACAGGGCGACGATCTGATGCTGGTGGAACGTCTGGTTCACCCGCTCCTCGTAGTCGGCGAAGTCCTTCCAGTCCTTCGCTTCGATCCAGAAGGTGTTGCCGGTGAGCCGCAGCCCCGAGCGCCCACGCGCCAGCGCCTGGTCCTTGTGTTCCAGCCACGCCTGGAGAATCCCGTCGGCATCCGTCCTGCCCGTGCGCAGGTACCACTCGCGGTAGTCGAGGATGTCGATGCGCCCTTGCTCGAGGTACTTCGCCAGGTCCGGCACCGCGTTGCGCAGCGCCACCTTGGCGTCCTCGGCGCCGAAGGGCTCGGACGTCACCCACAGGCACTGCTCGTTGTTCTCGAGGCCCGCCTTGAAGAAGGGCACCAGCGAGTCCGCGAGGTCTTCCGGCGTCGCGTAGAAGTTGCAGAAGTGACTGCCCCACGGGATGTCACCAATCGCCGGAATTCCACTGGGTGTCATCGATAGCGTGTGCAAGACCACTCCTCTTGAAGGTTCAGGGCGAGCGCCAGGGATTCGGGGGCTCGCAGCCTAGAGGCCCCACGAGCAGCCGAACAGCGCCTCTCTGGCTGGCGGGTCGGCTACTCACCAGTCGTTCTGAGCGTTCCCCCTCCAATGGACCGGTGGGATGTACGCAGGCGGAAGTCTGCTGGCCTGGGCACGCACATCGGTCCCTGGTTCAACACCAGCAGGCAGCCTCCGCATTCATCTCCCGGGCGATCAGGGGTGCGCTTCCCTCAGAGCGCGGCCTCCAGCCCCAGCCGCCCCTGCACCGCCGAGCCCAGGTAGACATTGCCCGTCACCCAGCCAGCGCTCTTGGCGTCCAGCTCGGCGTACACCGCCAGTCGGGGCAGTACGTCCACGGCCAGTGCGAGGCTCCCGCCCCCGCCCAGCCGCGCACGGGTGTCCATGAAGCGACCGTCCGAGGGCTGGAGCCAGAGCCACCCTTCCGCTGACAGGTGGGCGGACACGGCCTGCGTCGGCACGGGCCAGCGCACGAGCCTCAGCTCCAGGCCGGGGAAGGCGCGCGTGCCGTTGAGGTAATGGTGGTAGGTGGCCCCCACATTCCATCCGGCGAGGCTGGCGAGCAGGTGTCCGTCCACCACCTGTCCAAAGGAGGTGAGCTGGTGCGAGAGCGCGAAGCTCCAGCGGTCCTCCGGGCGGCCGGGCACGGGCAGGTGTCCCACGCCGAAGAGCTGGGGCGAGGCGAAGTTCAGCAGCGACAGCCAGCTCGCCCGCTTCAGGTAGGACCGCCCCTCGGGGGAGAGCTGGTCCGCGTATCGGTAGCGGTCGACGCCGATGCCCGAGGGGTGGACGCCCCGCTCGGCGTAGGGCTGGCGATCATTCTCCAGGTCGTAGATCCACCCCGAGCAGTCGAGCCCGGTGAAGTCCCGCTCGGCGATGTCCACCTCCCGAACGTCGTCTCCCAGCGCATCCTCGGAGCGGGTGCCGACGCACAGGCGCAGGTACTGGAAGACACTGACCGCGTTGAGCCACAAGCGCGGCACGTCCCTGGCGGGGCTGCGCCGGTCATAGAAGATGTCCCGCTGCAGGCGCACGTTGCTGGCGACCTGGGCCTCCATGCCCGCGGCGGACAGGCGCACGAAGTCCTGGGGGTGCTGCTCCTTGATGAACGTCAGCCCCTCGTCGGAGACGTGCTTCACGTAGATGAACTCGCTGAAGAGGCGCAGCTCGTACACCCCGTTGAAGCTGGAGACGCCGTGGCGGGAGAGCACCGCGCGGTGCCACTCCTCATGGAACCAGGCATCCCCTCCGGGCAGGACGGTGGCGCCCAGGAGCGCCCAGGTGAGCAGCAGCGGCACCTCGACGACGGGGCGAACCCAGGACCGGCTGTTCTGGCCGATTCGCTCGCCCAGCAGATCGATGGCCCAGCTTCCACCTCCCATCACCAGCTCCTGCATGTCCGCGGCCTGTCGCATGGACGGCGCCCCGTGCCGGACATTGAAGGGCACATCCACCAGCGACAGCCGGGGACGGAAGCGGCCACTTCGGGCCAGCGGGGCCGAGGGCTCCTCGGCCCGAGCGGCGAACGCGCCCAGCAGCACGCACAGCGACACCAGGACGCACGGGACTCGCATTGGCCCTCCAGTCAGGCCCTTTCCGCTCCACTCCGGGTATCATCCTCCTTACGAGAGGCGCGATGAACTTCCCGAAGGAGCTGGTCGAAGCCGTCCGCAAGGGTCAGGTCGTTCCATTCGTGGGTGCCGGCATCAGCATGGGCGTGAAGCGAGGGCTGTTCCCCTCGTGGATCCAACTGCTGGAGGGGCTCGCCGAGCGGCTGCGCGACGAGTCCATCCCCGAGGCCACCATCGCCGAGATGCGGCAGCGCATCGCCCAGGGCGACTTCCTCACCGCCGCCGAAATGGCCTTCACGGAGCTGGGCGCCTACCGCTTCAACCGCTTCCTGCGCGAGCGCATCCGCCAGCGGCATCCGCCTGACGCGGACCTGTCCGTCATCCACGCCCTGTGGGAGCTGCGCCCGCCGGTGGTGATTACTCCCAACTATGACGACGTGCTCCTGTGGGCCCGCGCGGACGCCGAGGCCGTCTCCAACGACCAGGAGGACGAGCTGAACCTCATGGACGCCGAGGCCTCCCCGAACACGCCGCGCGTCTGGTACCTCCACGGCACCATCCACCGGCTGGCCACGCTGGTGCTGGCCGGCGCCGACTACAAGCGGCTCTACGGAGACACCGCGCAGCCAACCAGCTACTCGCAATACACCAACGCCCTGGTGCGCCTGCGCGCGTGGATCGGCTCCAAGCCCTTCCTTTATATGGGCTTCAGCTTCAGCGACCTGTACGTGCTCAAGCAGCTCGAGCACGTCATCGGCATCACCAAGGGCCGCCACGTGCCCAGCTTCGCGCTGATGAAGAAGGGGCAGATCGACCGGGGCGCGCTGTGGCCCCGCTACAACATCCAGCTCCTGGAATACGAGGACCACGGCCCGCCGCTGGCCGCCTTCCTGCGCGGACTGGCGCGCGCCGCCTTCGGTCCGACGCCCGAGGCCACAGGCGGCGACGCCGGCGCGGGCCGACGCGGAGACCCGGGGCCCGTGCCACGCCCCGCGCTGGAGCAGGAGTACACGCGCATCCTCCAGCGTCAGCACCGGCTGGTGCTGCTGGCCCCCGAGGACGGCGGAGCCCGCTCGCTGGCGCGCCGCGTGGCGGAGCAGTACGGCGAGCGCGTCACCTGGCTGGCGCCGCCGAACCTGCCCGACTGCACCGAGGCCGACTACTGCCGCGCCCTGGCCCAGGACGACTCCGTCACCAGCTTCGACGCGCTGGTGGCGCACCTTCGGGCGAAGGCCGCGCGCCTGGGCCGCGAGCACCTCGTCGTCCTGCGCTACGAGTGGGGCCCCATCGAGCACCTGAAGGCGCTGGGCAGCACCCTGCGGCGGATGATGGACGAGCCCTCGGGGGTGCAGTTCCACTTCCTCATCGCGGGCGGTGAGCGCTCGGCGTGGATGCTGCACAACGTGCGCAACTTCTCCGTCTTCTCGGGCGCGCCCCAGCGCGAGGTGCCAGACCTCACGGTGGACGAGGTGCGCCAGTTCCTCCAGGCCGAAGGGCTGGAGGGGGCGCGCTGGGCCTCCAGCGTCCAAGAGGCCACGGGAGGCAACCTGGGGCTGCTCAAGGAGGCGCTGAGCAGCGACGGGCCGCTGGATGCCGACTCGGTGACGGGGAGGCTGGCGCGCAGTCCGGCGCTGCGGGGTGGGGTGCAGGAGTGCCTGCGCCGGGACGAGCGCAACGGGTACGTGGGCGAGCGGAGCTGCCGCGCGGTGCTCGAGAAGCTCCTGTCCGGGCAGTCCGTGGAGCCGCTCGAGCCGCTGGACCACCAGGTGGAGTACCCGGAGGTGCGGCTGTACTTCGCGGGGCTGGTGCGCGCCGAGGCCTCGGGCAAGACGGTGCTCCGGTGCAAGGCGGTGGAGCTGGCCGCGCGCGAGGCGCTGGCGCGCAAGGACGTGCGTCCTTGAGCCGCTGGGCCCTTCTGCTCGGAGTCCTCGGGGTGCTGGCGGCCTCCGTTGGCCGCGCTCAGGAGGGCGCCGGGGCCGAGGTGCTCGTCCCCGGCGGAGAGCCCGAGTCCATCCTCCAGGGGACCGTGTGGGACCCGGTGAGCGGCGACCTCCATACGCTCTCCTTCAGCCCGGACGGACGCTGGCTGGCCACGGGCGGCGGGGACTGGACGGTGCGGCTGTGGGACGTGAGCACGGGCCGCGAGCGCTACCGCCTCGAGGGGCACAAGGGCCCCGTGCATGCCGTGCGCTTCAGCCCCGACAGCCACACCCTGGCCTCGGGAGACAGCACCGGCATGGTGCGGCTGTGGGCGGTGGACACGGGCCGCGCGCTGCCCCAGCCCGAGGCAGGACATACCGGGCTGGTGAAGTCCCTGACCTTCACTCCGGATGGGCAGGTCCTGGCCTCGGGCGGCGGCGACATGATGGTGCGGGTGTGGGACGTGAGCACCGGCCAACGTCGGGTGACGTGGAGGGCCAACGCGGAGCCGCTGCTGACCTTCTGCGACAACCGGCACCTGCTGGACTCGAGCGGAGGCGATGCGCGCCCACGGGTCTGGGACGTGAAGACCGGGCAGGAGCTCCTCTCGAAGGAAGACCTCTCGAAGGTGGTACAGGCCTGCGACACGCGGCTGGCCCCCGAGCCCGAGCGCCTGCCCCCCTCGCAGGCACAACAGAAGGTGGCGGCGAACGATGCCCAGGCGCTGAACCCGCTGGAGGGGCTCGTGGAGTCCCTGCGGGTCTACAGCCCGGGCCGGCAACTGCTGGCCACGGGTGGCAGCGACAACGCCGTGCGCCTGCGCGAGCCGGCCACGGGCCGCGAGCTGCGACGCATGCGCGGCCACACGACGCCCGTGCAGACCATGGCCTTCAGCCCAGACGGGCGCACCCTGGCCACGGGAGGCGGCGACAACACCGTGCGCCTGTGGGACGTGGCCACCGGGCTCGAGCGGCGGCGCCTGGAGGGCAACCAGCAGTCCGTCAACGCCCTGGCCTTCGAGCCACAAGGGGGCATACTCGTCTCGGGTGGCAGCGACGCGTTGCTCCACCGGTGGGACGTACGGGCGGGCCTCGAGCACGAGCGCCTGGATACGGCGGGAGGGCCCGTGCGCGCCATGGCCGTCAGCCCCCACGGGGACCTGGTGGCCTCGGGAGGAGAAGACGGAAGCGTCCTGGTGTGGAAGCCCGGCGCCGACCCTCAGCCGCGCCGCCTGGGAGTCCACGACGGCCCCGTGTTGAGCGTGGCCTTCAGCCCGGATGGACGGTTCCTGATCTCCGGCGGAGGCGACAAGACGCTCCGGCGGTGGGAACTCTCCTCGGACCCCTCGCCACCGCCCTGGACTCGGCCCAACGCCGTGCGGGCCGTGGCCTTCAGCCCGGATGGGCAACTGCTCGCGTGGGGCGAGGAGGACGGCAGCGTTCTCCTATGGGAGTTCGGCACCGGCTACGCCAAGCACCGCCGCCTGGGCAGCCACAGCCGGCCCGTGTCTTCCCTGGCCTTCAGCCGCGACGGACAACTGCTGGCCTCCGGAGGCGGAGACACCCTGCGGCTGTGGGATGTCTCCACGGGCCGCGCGCAAGCCGTTCCCAAGGACGTGTCGGGCGCCGTGTGGGCCGTGGCCTTCCACCCCAAGGAGAAACGGCTCCTGGCCTGGGGCGGAGGCGACAAGACAGTCCGCCTGTGGGACGTGGCGACGGGCCGCAAGCTGCCTCCTTTGAAGGGGCACACCCACGGGGTGACCTCCCTGGCCTTCAGCCCGGACGGCATCGGCCTTGCTTCGGGAGATGAGAGCGGCGTCATCCGCCTGTGGGCCCCGCAGGAGGACATGCCCGAGCGGGGCCTGCTGCGCGCCGCCCGGCAGGGATGGCTGAGCCACCTGCCCGGCCAGCAGGTCCTCCGCCGGGATGACGGGAGCTTCCTGTCCCGTGTCCACGAGGACGGAACGCTCGACTCCGTCGCGCCGCCGCGTCCCGACCTGCCGCCACGGCTCTCCGTCACCGAGCACTACCTGCGCACGCTCCCGGGCGACTTCGGTGAGCCGGGCGAGCTGGTCCTCGCCGTCTCCAATGCCCCGGACGCGGGCCGGGCCTCTTGGATTCGCGTGGAGCCCATCGAACCAGTGCCCGGGCTGCGCCTCCTGCCCTCCGCGCCCCTGATGCGGCTGGAGCCGGGCGGCGCCGCGGAGCTTCGCGTCGGGCTGTCCTATCTCCAGGCCGAGAACACGCCCCTGCCGAAGGAGGCCAGGCTTCAACTGAAGCTCGTCCATGCCTTCGAGCCGGAGGTCCCCCTGGAGGCCATCCCGCTCCAGATCCGAACCCCCGAGCTGCTGCTGGAGGGAGCGCCTCAATTCGAGGGAGAGATCCTCAAGTTCTCCCTGCGCAACGGCGGCACGCAGGCGACCGGCAGGTTCACCGTGAACGTGCAATTGCGGAAGGAGGGAGACAAGGAGAAGTCCTATCCGCTCCGCCCCGAGTCCTGCGAGAACCTGGAGCCGGGGCAGGAGGAGCCGTGCTCCATCTCCATCCGGCTGTCCGAC
Source organism: Hyalangium ruber (assembly GCF_034259325.1). Lineage (NCBI taxonomy): Bacteria > Pseudomonadati > Myxococcota > Myxococcia > Myxococcales > Archangiaceae > Hyalangium > Hyalangium rubrum. Next base: position 354,737 of record NZ_JAXIVS010000010.1, read on the forward strand.
AAGCAGTACGAGCTGAGCAAGGCCTCGCTCCAGCTCACCGCGAGCTACGAGCGGTGGCCGGGCACACGCCCCGGCCCCACCGCTCCCATCCAGGTGCCGCGCCACGCCACGTGGATGGCGGTGTTCGCGGTGGTGGCCATCGTCGGCCTGGGCGCGGTGGCCTTCGTGTACCACGATCGCGTCTACCGCAACCCGATGGTGGTCCAGGCGGCGAAGTCGCCCTCGGTGCTCAAGGTCTACCCCCTGGCGAACATGGTGGCGGCGGACCACGCGCTGCGGCGCGCCCGGAAGCGCGACTCCACCATCACCGCCGCGGGGATCCCCGTCACGCGCTGGGAGCGCATGCTGCGTGGCGCCCAGGCACCTCACGAGGCGGCGGCGGCCTTCGCGGAGGCCACCGGCGCGCGGCTCGGCACCAGCATGGCCGCTCAGTCCTGGGCGCTGACCCTGCCGCCGCTGCGGCTGCGCTTCGCCCGGGACACGGCCGTCGTCATCATCGACGGCACCCGCCTGGAGTCCGGCGAGGCCGAGCGCCTCATGGGCGACGTCTTCCAGGAGGGCCGGGGCCCACGGCAGGTGCTGGTGCTGGACCGCACGCAGACGCAGAACGCGCGCGAGGTGCTCCAGGGCGTGCCCCGCGTGAGCACGGTCGTCCTCTCCTCGGACCAACTGAGGGACCTGCTGCTGGCCGAGGAGCCCGTGCGACTCCTGGAGATCACCATCTCCGAGCAAGTGGCGGTCTCGGAGCTGTCGCCCTACCAGGTGGCGGGCGGGGTGAAGCTGGAGAACCTCTTCTTCGGCCGCGAGCGCGAGGTGCGCGCCATCGCGGACCGCTCGATGCGCAACTTCCTCGTGGTGGGCCAGCGGCAGATGGGCAAGAGCAGCCTGCTGCTGGCGGTGCTGCGGCGGCTCCAGGCGCGCGCGGACGTGGAGGCGCAGTACGTGGAGCTCGCCGACGCGGACCTGCACCGCCGGCTGGCCCGGGAGCGCGAGCTGGTGCCGGCGAGCGGTGCGCTGCCTCCCTTCGTGGAGGTGGCGGCGGGTGTCCCCTCGAAGCCTCGGGTGTGGCTGATCGACGAGGCGGACGACTTCATCGCCGCCGACGCGAAGGCGGGCTACCCGGTGCTGCAGGCGATGCGCGCGCTGGCGGAGGAGGGCCGGGCGTACTTCGTGCTGGCGGGCTTCTGGGAGCTGTACCGGGCGGTGGTGCTGGATGAGAAGCAGCCGCTGCGCAACTTCGGCGAGCACCTGCGGCTGGAGCCGCTGGACGCACGCGCGGCGCTGGCGCTCGTGACCGAGCCCATGGCGGCGCTGGGCCTGCAGTGGGACGCGCCCGCCACGCCCGAGTACCTGCTGGAGCAGGCGGGGCGGAGGGCCAACCTCCTGGTGCTGGCGTGCAAGGCGTTGGTGGAGTCGCTGCCACCCGACACGCACGAGCTGCGCCGCGAGCACCTGGAGCGCGTGCTGCGCGAGGACAAGGACCTGCGAGACCAGGGGCGCCGCTGGCGCGGAGACCACCCGCTGCACCGGGCGGTGGTGCGACAGACATTGCTGCTCGGCCGCCCGACGCGCGAGGAGGTACGACAGGCTTTGAAGGCGCGCACGGCGGACATCCGCGCCACGGATTTCGATGAGGCGATGGACCACCGCGAGCTGAGCTACGTGCTGGTGCCGGATGGAGAGGGGCGCCTGTACTGCCCCGTACCGCTCATGCAGCGCTACATCGAATCCGAGCGCGGGCTGGAGGGAGGTCTGGCGGAGGACCTCGAGGACCTGCGCCGCCGAGGCCTCTCCGGCGTGCCTCCGCCGGTATGAAGACAGCCGAGCAGGCAGTCGGCTGATCAATCCCTCTCAGCCATTGCCTTTTCCAAGGCTCCGACATTTCAGGACCACCCCTGTGCTCGCACAGGATTGTGAACCAACAGACAATCCTCTCCCCGTGTGGGTCATGGGGTGGGATTGACTCTCCTGGAGGATCAGGCGTAACGATTGGAAACACAACATGGCTGCGTACCCGGGGGGGGACGATGCCAAAAGCAGCACACGGCACACCGGACGAGGTGCGCGCCCGTCAGCATGGCGCGTTGGGCGAGGAGCTGTTCCAGGTCCGGAATCGGGGCCTCATCCGCGCCATCTTGAACAACATCTCCGAGGGCATCTCCATCTCCGATGCCCAGGGGACGTACATCTACTCCACCCCTTTCTGCGAGTGGCTCTTCGGCGTGCCCGAGTCGACCCCTCAAGAGGATTGGGACAAGCAAGGCTTCTTCTTTCCCGACGAGCAGACACCCTTTCCCGTCGCGCAGCTGCCCCTCTGGGGGGCCTTGAAGGGAGAGGAGGTCCGCGATGTGGACATGTTCGTCCGCAACGCCAACGTGCCTCAAGGCAGGCATGTCCGCATCAACTGCCTCCCCTTGCGCGACGAGAAGGAGCAGCTCATCGGCACCATGTCCCTGGTGAAGGACGTCACCAAGGCGCGCCAGACCGAGGAGGAGAAGCGTCGCACCGAGCAGCGCTTCCAGCTGTTGGTGGAGATTGCCCGAGAGGGCATCTGGACCATCGACGCCACCAACCGCACCAACTACGTCAACCGCTACATGGCCGACCTGCTCGGCTACAGCGTCGAGGAGATGCTGGGCAAGCCCCTCTTCTACTTCATGGACGAAGAGGGGCAGGCCATCGCCCACGAGAACCTGCGGCGGCGGCGCCAGGGCATCTCGGAGACCTTCGACTTCAAGCTGATCCGCAAGGATGGAACGGCCCTGTGGACGAGCATCTCCACCACGCCCATCAAGGACGAGCATGGCGACTACGTCGGCTCGATGGCCACCCTCACCGACATCACCGAGCGCCGCAGGGCCGAGGAGCAGGTGCGCAAGCTCAACGCGGAGCTGGAGCGCCGCATCGCCGAGCGCACCGCCGAGCTCGAGTTCTCCAACCGCGAGCTGGAGGCCTTCGCCTACTCGGTGGCCCATGACCTGCGCACCCCGCTGCGCAGCATCGCCAGCTTCAGCGACGCGCTGACCGAGGACTGTGCCTCCCGGCTGGACGACACGGGCCTGGACTACCTGCGGCGCATCCGGGGCGGTGCCCAGCGCATGGCCGAGCTCATCGATGGAATCCTCGCGCTCTCGCGCGTCAACCGCACCACGCTGGCCAGCAAGCCGTGTGACTTGTCGGCCATGGCGCGCTCCATCGCCGAGCAGCTCCAGGTCCTCCAGCCCGAGCGCAAGGCGCACTTCCTCATCCAGGAAGGGCTGGTGGACCGGGGTGACCCGCAGCTGCTGCGCTCCGTGCTGGAGAACCTGCTGAGCAACGCCTGGAAGTTCACGCGCGAGCGCCCGCTGGCCGAGATCGAGCTGGGCGTGAAGCAAGAGAGCAGCGGCGGGCGCACCTACTTCGTCAAGGACAACGGCGCCGGCTTCAACATGGAGTACCGGGACAAGCTGTTCGGCGTCTTCCAGCGACTGCACACGCAGTCGGAGTTCGAGGGCACCGGAGTGGGCCTGGCCACCGTGGAGCGCATCATCCGCCGCCATGGGGGCCGCATCTGGGGCGAGGGCCAGCCAGGCCGTGGCGCTTGCTTCTCCTTCACCCTCAACGAGCTGCCCCTGCCGCCGGGGACCGGGCTCACCACCCCCAGGAAGGCCAGCCCATGAACGAAATCAACCAGCGCGTCATCCTGCTCGTGGAGGACAACCCGGATGACGAGGTGTTGACCCTGCGGGCCTTGCGCAAGAGCAACATCCGCAACCCCATCACCGTCGTCCGGGACGGGGCCGAGGCGCTCGACTACATCTTCATCCGCGGCGCCCACGCCGGGCGGGATCCGAGCATCCAGCTCCAGGTCATCCTGCTCGACATCCACCTGCCCAAGGTGGACGGGCTGACGGTGCTGCGGCGCATCCGCGAGTCGGAGCACACGCGGCTGTTGCCGGTGGTGATGCTCACCTCCTCCAACGAGGAGCGGGACCTGGATGGCAGCTACGAGCTGGGCGTCAACAGCTACGTGCGCAAGCCCGTGGGCGTCACCGACTTCTTCGAGGCGGTGCGCCAGCTGGGCATGTACTGGCTCATCCTCAACGAGCCGTTACCTCGCAACACCCGAGGTGCGGGATGAGCTCCAGGCCCCTGCGACTGTTGCTCATCGAGGATTCGGAGGACGATGCCGAGCTGCTGCTGCGGGAGCTGCGGCGCTGCGGCTACGAGCTCTCTCACACCCGCGTCGAGACACCCGAAGAGCTCCGGCAGGCGCTGTGCTCGAACACCTGGGACGTCATCATCACCGACTATGCGCTGCCGGGCTTCGATGGCCTGGCGGCCTTCGCGCAGGTGAAGCAGCGCGGGCTGGACGTGCCCTTCCTCATCGTGTCGGGGAAGATCGGCGAGGACGTGGCGGTGGCCGCGATGAGGGCGGGTGTCCACGACTTCGTCCTCAAGGACAAGTTGGGGCGCCTGGGCCCGGCGGTGACTCGGGAGCTGCGCGAGGCCTCGCTGCGGGCCGAGCGCCGGAAGATGCAGGAGCAGCTCATGCTGTCGGACCGGCTGGCCTCGCTGGGGCTGCTCGCCGCCAGCGTGGCCCATGAAATCAACAACCCGCTCACCTCGCTGATGATGAACCTGGACTTCACCCAGCAGGCCCCGGCCCACCGCAAGCTGAACGAGGACGAGGGGCAGGCGCTGCGGGAGGCCTTCGAGTGCGCCGAGCGCATCCAGCAGATCATCCGCGACATCAAGATCTTCTCCAGCCCGGAGGAGCAGCAGTTCGGCCCGACGGACCTGCACCGGGTGTTGGACTCGGCGCTGCGCATGGCGCACAACCACGTCTTCCACCGGGCGCTGCTCCTCAAGGACTACGGAGAGGTGCCCCGCGTCCACGGCAGCGAGGCCCGGCTGGGGCAGGTCTTCCTCAACCTGGTCATCAACGCGGCCCAGGCCATTCCCGACGGGCACCGCGACGCGCACGAGATTCGGGTCGTCACGCGGATGGACGGTGGCGCCGTGCGCGTGGAGATCCACGACACGGGGGCGGGCATTCCTCCCGAGCTGCACGAGCGCATCTTCGAGCCCTTCTTCACCACGAAGCGGGCCGGAGAGGGCACGGGGCTGGGGCTGTCCATCTGCCGCCGGCTGGTGACGGAGATGAAGGGCAGCATCGGCGTGGAGAGCAAGCCCGGCCAGGGCAGCACCTTCTGGATCCGCCTGCGCGCCGCCCAGGAGGCGAAGGTCGTCGAAGCGGTGAAGGCGAAGGCCACTGGCCAGGGCCTGGGCGTGCTCGTGCTGGATGACGAGGTGTCGGTGGGCAAGGCGCTGAAGCGGCTGCTGCGCGCGCGGCACGAGGTCGTCACCTTCGACCGGGCCCAGGAGGCGCTGGCGTACATCACCTCCGGCCACCGCGTGGACGTCATCCTCTGTGACTTGATGATGCCGGAGATGAGCGGTCCCGAGTTCCATGGGGAGCTGGAGCGGCTGGCCCCGGAGCAGGCCCGACGCATCATCTTCATGACGGGTGGGGCCTTCACGGAGGAGTCCCGCGCTTTCCTGAGCGCGACCCACACCCCTTGCATGGACAAGCCCATCGACGTGCAGCGACTGTTCTCCATGCTGGAGGCGCTGCCGGCCTGAGCCGCCGCCGATTGCCCGCACGGTCGCTCACATGATTTGGTCCGTGGCCGTCATGAGCGATCCGACTGCCCCCATTGGCCGCAACGAGAGTGACTCGGACGATCGCGTGCGTCGCGCGCAGGAGGCCCAGGCGCAGATGGAGGCGGCCTGGGCCGCGGCGGCCCAGAGCCCTGCAGCGCCCACCGCGCCGGCCGAGACCGCCACCCGGGTGAGTGCTCCCCTGCAGGCGCGGGATGGCTTCGAGCGCGCCGCCGTGAGAGGCCCGGCGCTCTCTCCACCGTCGTCCAGCCCCGCGCCCGAGCGCGCCCCCGATGCCACGCCCGCGGGCCGCGTCGGGCCCGTGCCTCCTTCCGAGCGAAGAGCCGAGCTGAACGAGGTGCTCCGCGACGCGATCGGCTCCGCCACCGGCCCGCTCAATACCTTCACTCCTGACTCGGGAAGCGACACGGCGCGAGGCCCGAGAGCCGCCATCTCCCGTGGGCCCGCGGAGCTGCAAGGCGAGGCCCGCGAGCGCGGCACGCAGCGCATCACCCAGGATGGCGATGAGACGGTGCAACGCCAGACGTTGGAGTCGCGCGGCGTGGTGGGCGGAAAGGTCAGCGGTCGGATTGGCGTCAGCCAGGAGCGTGAGCGCACCCAGCAGGTCTCCGTCGAGCAGCGCACTCCGGGCACCACGGCTCCCGCGACGCCGCCGACCAACCATCTCGCGCTGAACTCTCCGGAGCACCTGCCCGAGGGCGGTGAGCTGCGCATTCGTGGCGAGCGGACGCAGAAGGGCCAGACCGGCGCCGAGGCCCCCGTGGGCCCGCTGGCTGTCGGTGCGGACACCGCTCGGGAGCAGGCCCTCGCCTCCGAGGTGCGCATCCGGCGCGAGGGCAATGTGGTGAGCGTGACGCGCATCGACGAGACGCGCACGACCGATACGGCGCGGCTGGGAGGAAGCCTGGGCGTGCCGATGGGTCGCCTGGCGGCCGTGCGCGCCGCTGAGGGCCGCGCGGGCATGGACCACGTGCGCACCGAGCGCGAGGAGCGCACCGCGCAGTTCGACATCTCCACGCCCGCGGGCCGCGAGGCCTACCAGCGCTTCACGCAGAGCCTCGAGGTGCCCGGCGCCGCGGGAGAGGGAGTGCTCTCGGCCAGCCGCCGTGACGTGAGCCGCTACGAGCGCGGGGTACTCGGCAGCGCCGAGGCCGTCACGGGAGTGACGAGCGACAAGGTCGAGGAGCGCTCCCCCACCTTCTTCCGCCAGGAGACGCGCGAGACGCTGCCCGACGGCACCGAGCAGCGCGAGCGCACTGTCGGCGCTCCGAATGGCCGCGTGCGGGTCGCGGAGACGACGCGAGCCGAAGACGGGCAGCCCCGATCCGACTACACGGTGCGCCTGGGCGCCGCGGATGCGACCACCCGCCAGTTGCTGCAGCGCGCCTTTGGCGGCGAGCTGGCCCGGGGCCAGTTCCGTGGGGCCGAGGGCGACGTCACCTTGAGCTTCACGCGTGAGCAGTTCGACCGGCTGCGCACGCGGCTCAACACGGACCATCTGGGACGGCCGCTCGACTCGCCTCCGGCGGGCGCGCAGCAGTTCCTCGAGGTGCTGGCCTCGCGCTCGCCCCTGGAGCTGGCGCAGGCGCTCGATCGCGCGGGAAGGACCGGCCGCATCGAGGGCACGCTCTCGCCGAGCTGAAGCGCACTTTGCAGTAGCACACGAAACGGGCCCTACCTGTCTTGACGGTTTGGGGCACGGGTCATCAGATGTGCCAGGTCACTCTCAAGGGGGCGACATGGCCGACCATGCCTGGGTTCACGAGCTGTTCGCGAAGTTCGACCGGGGCGACATCGAGGGTTGGGCTTCCTACCTCTCGGAGGATGCCGCCTTCCGCATGGGCAGCGGCGTCTCCGTCTCGGGGCCGCACGGTGCCAAGCAGGTCATCCACGCCATCCTCACCCTGGCCCGTGACGTCCGGCATGACCTGCTCGACGTCTGGCAGACCCCGCAGGGCGTCGTCGTCCGAGGCGAGCTGACCCTCAACCGCATCAAGGACGGCCGCCGCATCACCCTGCCCTTCTGCAACGTGTTCGACGTGAAGGAGCAGCGCATCCAGCGCTACCTCTCGCACCTGGACCCCTCGCCCATCTTCGGCTGAGGCCCGCACGAACACACTCCGTGAAATCGTCTTAAATCAGGACAATCAGGACAGGTAGGATGGAGCATGGATGCTCCACTTTGGGGATTCGCTGGCGGGAGGCTTCAGAGGGAGAGAGGAGCTGGCACGGGGCCTGCTTAGGCGGGAGGCCGCATTCCACATCTCCCTTCCCCCGGAGTCTTCATGTCCCTGTTTCGCAACACGCTGGCGACGGCCGCCGCGGCCCTCTCCCTGACCGCCTGTGGTCCCCAGCAGAGCCCCGAGTCCGAGCCGCCCGCCTCCGCCATCGCCGACGCGGCCAAGGACGCCGCTGGCCGTGGCTCCGAGGGCCAGTTGGATCCGCTGTTCGACGAGGCCGCGCGTGACTTCAACGTGCCGGCCGACCTGCTCAAGGCCATCTCCTTCACCGAGACGCGCTGGCAGATGGTGGAGGGCCACGAGGAGTTCGAGGGCCTGCCGGCCGCCTACGGCGTCATGGCGCTGCGCGGCGAGCGGCTGGAGCGCGGCGCGGCCCTCACGGGCGTGTCGGTGGAGCAGGCTCGGAGCGACGCGCGGGCCAACATCCGCGCCGGCGCCGCGCTGCTTTCGACGTACGCGGAGGAGCTGAAGGTAGAGCGCGCGGACGTGGGCGCCTGGGCTCCCGCGGTGGCCCGCCTCAGCGGCATCACCCACAGCGACGCGCAGGCCGATTACATCCACAAGGAAGTCTACGCCACGCTGCGCAACGGCGTGGTGGCCGAGGGCGCGGAGGGCCAGGTGGTGGCGTCCATCATGCCCACGCCGGTCGAGGCGAAGTTCGAGCTGCCCGCCGCGCGCGCCATGGCCGCGGGCCCCAACTACGGTTCGTCCATCTGGCGCCCCTCGCCCAACTACAACGCGCGCCCCTCGGGCACGAACGTCTCGATGATCGTCATCCACACCTGCGAGGGCGGCTACTCGGGGTGCTGGAGCTGGCTGACGAACTCGGCGGCGGGCGCCTCGGCGCACTACGTGGTGAACGAGAGCGGCAGCGAGATTTCGCAGCTGGTGAACGAGGCCAACCGCGCCTGGCACGTGGCGGCCAGCTACAGCTGCAGCCTCAACGGCAGCAAGGACTGCGGGCTCAACGGCGTGTCGGTGAACCACTTCTCGGTGGGTATCGAGCACGGCGGCTACGCCAGCCAGACCTCCTTCCCCACGGGGCAGATCGACGCCTCGGCGAAGCTCTCGTGCGACATCTCGCGCGACCAGGTGATTACGCGTGACAGCTACCACATCGTGGCGCACGGGCGGCTGCAGCCGTCGACCCGTACGGACCCGGGCCCGAACTGGCCGTGGTCGACGTACATCAGCAAGGTGAACTCCTACTGCGGCAGCACCGGTGGCGGTGCGACCATCATCGTGGACAGCAACAACGCCAACAACAACACGGCGTCGGCCAAGTACTCGGGCTCGGCGACGTGGGCGTCGGGCTCGTCCGCGGGCTATTACGGCAGCGGCTACGACTACGCCTCCACGGATGCCGTGTCGGATCCGGTGACGTTCTCCTTCTACCTGTCGGCGCCGGCCACGAAGACGATCGACGCGTGGTGGGTGTCGGGCACCAACCGCTCCACGGCGACGCCGTTCATCGTGTGGGACGCGAACGGCAACAAGCTGGGCACGGTGTACAAGAACCAGCAGACGGGCGGCGGGGCGTGGCAGGTGCTGGGCACCTACAGCTTCCCGGCCGGCTGGAACGAGGTTCAGGTCAGCCGCTGGGCCGCTGCGGGCTCGGTCGTCATCGCCGACGCCATCCGCGTCCGGTAGTTCGAACTCGAGGCTGTGAAGGAAGGAAGGCCCGGGGCCAGTGGGCTCCGGGCCTTTCGCTTTCGCAGAACCGGGGTCAAGGGGGGTGATCTCACCCATGTGCCTGTCGGTACAACGCGTTATGAGGGGCGGGTTAGAGGTCCACTCCCATGCGCCTGCCGAAGAAGAAGCCGACCCCTCTGAAGCCGATCAAGCTGCCCGGATGGGTGCTGCCGACGCTGCGGCCCCGGGTGCTTCTGGCGCAGCTGCGCACCCGGTATCGGACGGACGTGGCCCCCCTGCTGCAGCCCGAGCACGACGCGGAGTACGAGGCCAGGCTCTTCGCGACGCTCAAGACCTCCACCCTCCACAAGGCGCACATCACCGTCTTTCCTGAGTACGCCTGGCCGGCGAGCTCGGTCCCTCAGCTGCGAAAGTGGTTGGAGGTGTCTCTGGAAGAAGGCTGCGCGTGCGTGCTCCCGTTCGAGCACACGCTGCTGAGCAACCTGCCCGAGCTGCTGGACGGGATGGGCGTGGACGCGACTGAGGCAAAGACCTTCATCGAGGAGCTGGACGCCGCATGCGGTGGCATTGCCAGGGAGCAGGGCTACTGCAACTTCCTCCTCTTCGCGGTGCGGGCGAAAGGCAAGATCCACCTCGTGCCCCAGGCCAAGCTCGCTCCAGCTGCCTTCGAAGAGCTGGGCCCCAAGCGATTCATCCGGGGCAGCTACGTGCGCCGCATCCAGGGAAAGAACCTCTCGGTCGCAACAGCCATCTGCTTCGACTTCATCGCACGGGATGAGGCGACGGATGTACGCCCGCGCGAGGCACTTCTGGGAGAGGCAAGACCGGATCTGCTCATCGTCCCCGAGTGCAACCCTTCACCCCTGAATGCCGTGTATGCCCGTGGGCTGGTGGCCCTCTATGCCGACCCCGCCTGGGCACGCCAACCGCCCGTGGTGCTCTTCACCAACGTGGCCGCGGGCACATCTCTGCCAGGGCTCAAAAGTTCCTCATTCGGGTCGAGCCGAGCCTTCGGAATGCTTGGCAGGGTCAGCTCACGGGCGGACTCCTTCTTCCATGAGTTCGGTGGCGTGGTCGCACTCAGGCCCGCTCCCTCCAAGGGATTCGATGAGCTGCCGCATCCCACCCAGAAACTGCTGACCATCCGCCCGGAGGAGTCAGCGGTCTGCCTTACCCTGCCCACCCTGGGCTCGGGCCCCACCAAGGACCCGGAAGCAGGGCGCATCCATACCGATGTTGAGCCCCTGCGCTATGTCGCGAAGGAGCAGCGCTGGCAGCCGATCCACCACACAGCGCGCCCCCCGCTCGTGCAGGGCGTTCAGGGCATCCCTACCGGCTTGCTGGAACATGCGCGCCCCGGAGTTCACACCCAGGAGGAAGAGGACTTCGCTCGGTTGCTGCGTCAGGCCTCGGGCCCGCTCTGGGTTCATGGCCCGCCCGGCAGTGGCAAGTCCATGCTGACGGCCAGCCAGCTCCATTTGCTCGTCGTGAATCCTGGGTTGGCGCGGGTCGTATGGCTGGACCTGAGCCGCTCGGAGGGCGGCTCCGTGGACAAGCTGCGGGCGGGCCTGCTGCAGGCGCTGGGCAAGCCGCGCGCGATCGACCGCTCTTCAAAAGAGCAATGGGGCGTCATCCAGCAGGAGCTGTCGCGCCGCCCCACCGTGCTCGTCTTGGACAGTTTCGAGTGGTGGTCTGGCGAAGGCGAGGCTCCACTGCCGGCGGAGTTGCGGCAGATGGCTTCCTACTGGCCTGGCCGGCTGGTGCTCACCACCCGGGGCGCGGTTCCCGAGGGTGATGCCTTCATCAAGGTTGCTCGCCTGGATGCGAGCCAGGCCCATGCCTTCCTGAGCCAGGAGGTGAGCCGTCCCGTCGACCGGCTACTCTCGGACGCGGTCCACCGCACCCTTGGTGGCCTGCCGCTAGCGCTCAGCTGGGTGGCCGGAATGCTGCGCGCCGGGCGCCCTCCCGAAGAGATCTCCGCCGGACTGGAGGTCGCGGAGCAGCGGCGGGCCCAGAGTGTCGATGCCGATGGGCTGGAGGAACTGCTGAAGGAGAGCACTGCCCAGCTGCCGCCCCAGGCGACCGCCCTCCTGGGCGTGCTCGCGCTGCTGCCTGCGCCCGTGGAGCATGAGGATCTCGCGGACATCCTCGGTTTGTCTTCCCAGCAAGTCGACGAGGCACTGGGCGAGCTGGAGGCGCGAAACCTCGTCCTGCGGGAGTCGCGGAGCGAGGGCAAGGGGGGCAAGGTCTACGGACGTCATCCCGTCGTCCGCCAGTTCGGGCGGGAAGCCACGGCCCTGCGCGAGCATCACCAGAAGCTCCTCGAGGACTGGACGCTGAAGCTGTTGAGGTCGCATGGCGGCGACAGGCGCTGGAGAGAGTTTCCGCAGGTCTGGCGACGCTGGGAGCATCTACGCGCCGTGCTGTACTGGCTCTCCGACAGTCCGCTGCCCGCGCAGCAGCGGCGCTTCCTCCAAGGCTGGCGCAACGCGGACTACCCACTCTGGTCGGGAGGACGCTGGCGGGACCGAGCAGCTCTGGGCCGCAAGGCGCTCGCGGTGGCGAAGCTGCTCGGGGCGGAGGCAGCACATGACGAGGCGCATGCCGCCTATGACTCGGTGGCGGAGACGGAGTGGCATCTGGGCATCACGCCCCTCGAAGGTGTCTGGCCGCTCTTCGAGCACGCCGAAGCGCTCATGACAGCGAGCGGCGACCGCGCCGGGCTCGTGATGGTCGACTACTATCGAGGCCGGCTGCTTCGCCATGAGAAGCGGCTGGTCGAGGCGCGAGCGCGGGCGACAAAAGCCGAGACGGCGGCCCGGGCGCTCCAGGATGAACGCCTGCTTGGGCTCGTCCTCAACCTGATGGCGAAGGTGGAGATGAGCGAGGGAAACCTGCTCATTGCCCGCGAGCGGTTTGGCGAGGCCCGCGAGTGCTTCAAGCGGCAGAAGGATGACGAGATGGTGGCGATCGTCGACCGCAACGAGGGCCAGCTTGCCTTCAAGCAGGACCTGCTCGGCCAGGCGCTCGAGCTGCTCGAGCGCTCCATGAGTGGGTTCCAGGCGCTCCGGCTCGAAGTGGAGGAGGCAGAGGCCGCCAATCACCACGCTCAGGTGCTCGCGAAGCTCGGTGAGTTCGACGAAGCCGAGGCGGAGTTCCGCTGGGCTCGAGGCATCATCGAGGAGCTCGGTGCAGCGGTCCGCGAAGAAGAGTTCAAGCAGACCGAGAAGCTGATTGAGGCGAGCCGGAAGGGCTGAGGCGGTGAGTGTAGCCCGCCACCAGGCGGGAGAGGACCTGCTCCGCATACTTGGAGGCCGTCACCGCATCGATTCCCACGGACTGGAGGAACTGCTCCACCACGCGCTGGGCCTCCTCGGGACTTTCCAGCAGGAGCGCCTCATGCCGACCGCCACCTCCATCGTGGACGGATTGATTCAGGCGAGCACGAGAGGCCTGACGCTGCACGAGCAAGACGCCCTCTGAGAGCTGATGAACCTCGAAGGCCGAGAGCGGCAGTGGCATGTATGCTGCCGGACTCGTCTGGTCATACGGCTGCCGCTGTCTCCCGAGCAGAGGCTTACCGTAGAAGCCGAGCCACAGCACCGCGGCCTCCGAGGCATCGAGCCAGCGCGCAGCGCCATGGGGGCGCAGTTCCAGCCGAGAACCCAGAGCACACTGTCCAACGCCGCTAATGCCGGGAAGAGTCGTCGCCTCGAAGAACAGGTGGAGGCTTGGCTGCCATGGCACCTCGACGGACATGGACACCCCTGCGGCTCAGCCAGATGCGGCTGTTAGCCGTATAACCTGATTATTGCTTGGCTGCCTGCCAGCTTCAGCCTTCTTTTCACAAAGGTGCGCATCAAGCCGGTGAGGGGACAAGGTCGGTTCTTCGCCGCCAGGGGTGGGTGTCCGAAACTGGCTGCACGCTCCTACATGCGGCACATCGTACTGTCTGAGTACGCTGACGGCTGCCTACGTGTGACGTAGGCTATGACCCTCGAGCCATTTCATGGGCAGAGCACACGTACCCGCGCCGCACCCGGACTGTCTCCCCGAGGGGACGGTGGTGGGCAATTGGCGCGTGGTGCGGCGACAAGGCCAGGGCACCTATGGGGCCGTCTACCGCGTCGTTCCCGAGGGCCAGGAATCGGCGGCTCCCGTGGCGCTCAAGCTCGCCCTGTACCCGTGGGATCCGCGCTTCGTGCGCGAGGTCGTGCTGCTGTCTCGCATCCAGCACCCGAGCGTCCCGAGCCTTCGGGACCATGGCTTCTGGAGGCATCCTTCGGGCGCGGCCCATCCCTACTTCGCCATGGAGTGGGTGGAGGGCACGTCGCTGTATGCCTGGGCGCGGGAGTCCAACCCCACCTCTCGACAGGTGCTCCAGCTCCTTGCCCAGCTGGCCCGCGCGCTCCAGGCCACTCATGCGGCCGGTGCCGTGCATCGGGATGTCAAAGGCGACAATGTGTTGGTGCGGCGCGAGGACCGCCGCGCCTTTCTCACCGACTTCGGCGCGGGGAACTACCCGGGCGCGGTGCGCCTGACGTGGCAGTCGTTGCCTCCTGGGACACCGGCCTACCGTTCTCCCGAGGCGTGGCGGTTCCTGACCCGCTTCGGCTTCTCGGCGGATGCCCACTACGAAGCCGGGCCAGGCGATGACCTCTTCGCGTTGGGAGTGGCCGCTTACCGGCTCGTCACCGGCGAGTACCCGTCGGAGGAAGGGCACCTCTGGCTGCCGAACGGCGCCGGCGCGAGGCCTCCGCTGGAGCTCAATCCCCGGGTCGTGCCGCAGCTCAGTGAATTGATCCTTCGCATGCTCGCGGTACTCGCCGAGGCACGCGGCACGGCGGGAGCGCTGGCCGAGGACTTGGAACTCGCAGCGGAGCGCTCGGGCCTGGAGGCGGATCACCCCCTCTTCGTTCCTGAGTCGTCTCCTCCCGCGCCCCAGCTTCAGCAGGAGGCCCTCGACCCCTTCCAGCCTCCGTGGGATATGGAGGAGGTGCGCTCCTCCGAGCAGCCAGCACCCACCCCTCCTGTCGAGCCTGCGCCGATGGAAGCTCAGGTGCCCGTTCCTGGGCCAGCGCGTGCGCGGCGCCCCCGCCTGCCCTGGTTCGCGGTAGCGGCCGCTGGAGTGCTGCTGCTCCTATGGGCTGGGCACATCGTGCATGCGTGGGTCGAGAAGGTGTCTGCGCAGGCACAGGCGGCGCTGGAGACGGACGCCCCGGACGCCGGCACTTCGGCTGTCGGGGATACCTCGCTGACAGCGCCTCTTGCTTCCGCTCACGTCCCCGCCAGCCGCGAAGCGGTTGCCCTTGATGAGTCTCCAAAGTTGTTCCCGGGACAGCGCAAACCGGATGCGAAAGGCCAGTGCCCGGACCAAGAGCAGGTCGCTATCAACGGTGGCTGCTGGGTGAACGTCGCGATGGGTGCCGACGCCTGTGAGCGCAATGGCTACGTGTACCTCCAGGGCAAGTGCTACGCCCCCTCCTTTGCTCCGCCCCGTAAACCCACCTCGGAGCCTGGAGAGCCTCGCTAACCCCCTGAAGAAAGGGCTTCAGACAAACCTGTCTGACAACCAGACAGGTTTTGGGACTCAGGCGAACTTCCGCGCGAGGAAGTCGAGCAGGGCCCGGTTCACATCGCTCGGGTTCTCGATGGTGCTGGTGTGACCGGCACGGGGGATGCGCACCAACTCCGAGCCGGCGATGGCCTGGTGGATGCGCTCGGCCTTGGCGGGCACGGTGGCCACGTCTTCCTCTCCGACGAGGACCAGCGTCGGGCAGCGGATGTTCTTCAGCTCCTCATGGATGCTCGAACGGTCGATGACTCCCGTCACCGCGCGGTGGATGTTTCGCTCGAGCCCCGCGAGGCGACCTTCCCACTCTCGCCGCAGCTCGGCTCGGGCCGGGTCGGTCAGGAAGCTCTGGCCGAACATGATCCGCATCACCTTCGACACGACGAGCCTCGCGCCGAGCAGCCGCACGACCCACGAGAGCTGGCGGTACCTCGGCTTGTTCTCCGCCGGCTCCGGGTCGGCGCTGGTCTCCATCAGGATGCAGGACTTCAAGAGCTCCGGATGCCGTGCCGCCAGTCGCATGGCCACGAAGCCACCCATGGACAGGCCGACGAAATGCACCGGCTTGTCGGGGGAGCGCTGTCGGATCAGCTCCGCGGCGTCCTCGGCCAGTGAGTCCATGTCGAGCCGGTCAGCTGTCTTCTCGGACCGGCCCTGCCCGCGATGGTCGAAGGTGATGACGCGGTAGCGGTCCTTCAGGACGGCGACCTGCTCGCGGAACATCTCCCCGGACCACAACAGTCCATGGGAGAAGACGATCGTATCGGTACCGGCGCCGTGCTCCTCGTAATAGAGCTGCGCGCCATGGATCCGGATGTGCGGCATGCGAACTTTCAAGAGTGATGAGACGCCGCGCTCACTGTACAGGGCGCCGGGAATTCTCGTGCGCCCGTGGTGCCTGTGACGATACAACCCGCCAGAGAGTGTCCAGGTAGGGGAATGGATGAGGATCGAGCGCATCGAGCTCAAGAACTTTCGCGGCTTCGAGTCGCGCACCTTGGAGCTCGCTCCATCGTTCAACATCCTCATCGGCGACAACGGCACTGGAAAGACCGCCATCCTTGATGCGCTCTCCATTGGCGCGGGAGCCCTGTTCCTCGGGCTCGATGGGGCCTCCCCACCTGGTATCCACCGTCTCGATGTGCGCCGTGTCACTCACAAGCTGGGAGAGGTTCTCACCCTGGAGGCGGCCTACCCCGCGCAGATCACCTGCTCTGGCATCATCGGAGACAAGGCTCTCCAGTGGGCTCGAACCCTTGAAGGGCCGACCAAGCACACGACCCACGGGGGCGCGAGTGAGCTCGCTCGACTCGGTACCACCTGGAACAATCGGGTAAGGGCTGGGAAAGAGCTCACCCTTCCACTCATCTCGTACTACGGCACGGGCAGGCTGTGGCTCCAGCGGCGCGAGCGGCGCTCCACTTCCTCGGATGGTGCGCGCGTCCTGCGGCCTGGCTCCCGCTTCCGCGGCTATCGCGGCTGCCTCGACCCCAGCTCCGACCACAAGGGCTTTGTCTCCTGGTTCAAGACGATGGAGCTGATCCAGATCCAGAAAGGACAGGAGCTCGGAACGCTTGCCGCGGTGAAACAAGCGCTGAGCAAGTGTCTGCGCGGCTGGCGGGAGGTGCTCTACGACTTCCGGCTCGGAGCACTGATCGCGAGAAACGAGAACACGCAACTTCCCTTCGAGATGCTCAGCGACGGCGTGCGCAACATCCTCGCCATGGTGGGGGATATCGCTTACCGGGCGGCCACCCTCAACCCGCACCTGCGCGAGGAGGCATCCTCGAAAACCCCCGGCATCGTCCTCATCGACGAGATCGATCTACACCTTCATCCTCTCTGGCAACGTGAAGTCGTGGATGATCTGCGCGCTGTCTTCCCCGCCATCCAGTTCGTGGCGACAACGCACTCTCCCTTCATCATCCAGTCCCTTCGCAAGAACGAGCTCATCAACCTGGATGATGCCGCGAGGGAGACGCTCCCGAGCCGGAGTATCGAGGACATCGCCGAAGCGGTGATGGGGGTCGAGCTGCCCCAGCGCAGCCATCGACACCAGGAGATGATGGTGGCAGCGCGGGCCTATTATGAGGCGCTCGAGGAAGCCAAGAGCGCCAATGGCCGCAAGCTGGCGGCGCTCAAACGGAAGCTGGACGAGCTCTCCGCTCCGTTCAGCGATGATGTCGCGTACCACGCGTTCCTCGAGATGCAGCGGCGCGCCGCGAAGCTCCCAGGAGACAAGGGATGAGGCCCGTGGAGCGCGGGAGCTGGCCGCTGGATGCCCAGGGAACGCCCCGGGCCTTCGCGGAGTACGCCGAGGCACGAGGCGAGCTCATCGCCCGGCTCGGTGAGTACTGTTCGTTCTGCGAGAGCCAGCTCAACGCGAGCCTGGCTGTCGAGCATGTCCTGCCCAAGAAGCCCAACCCACGCCGAGCGTTGGACTGGGACAACTTCTTGCTGGCTTGCGTGAACTGCAACAGCACCAAGGGCACCAAGCCTGTTCGCCGAGGGAAGCACTACTGGCCCGACCGCGACAACACGGCGCGTGCGTTTACCTACAAGGCGGATGGAGTCGTGACACTGGCGCCGGGCCTGACGGGCCCCCAGCAAAAGGTCGCGAAACGCACGCTGGAGCTGACCGGGCTCCACAAGCTCCCGACGAAAGACCCCAAAGCCAGCGACCGGCGCTGGATGCATCGCCGCGATGCATGGGGACGCGCCGAACGCGCGCGAACCTGCCTGGCGGCCTGCGACACGCCAGACATGAGGCAATGCATCATCGAGCAGGCGACCGCGCTCGGCTACTGGTCGATCTGGATGACCGTCTTCTCCGCGGACTCGGACATGCGCCAGCGGCTCATCGCCGCATTCACGGGAACCAGCGCCGGCTGCTTCGATATGCAGACCCAACCCGTCGCGCGCCCCAGCGGCGCTCTTTGAGCTCGCAGGGACGAGGCTTCAGCGGACCTCGTGGTCGCGGATCATCGCCAACTGCGTCTCCGCCGTCAGGTTCTTCAGCCCCATGTGCCCGAACGGAAAGGTGCCGTACACCTTCTGCCCGTCCTGCCCCGGAATCGGCGAGGTGAACCCCGCCAGCCCCACCCCCACCACCTCGTCCGCGTTCGACCAGATGCTGTAGACGTGGTCGCCCTCGTCGTGCTCCACCGCGTTCAGGTCCTTGAGGATCTCCGAGCGCGGGTGCAGCCCGCTCGTCTTGTTCGTCGTCGGCACCAGGTCCCCCGTCATCATCGCCGCCGCCAGCCCGTGGTTCGCTCCCGCGATGCCCACGAACGTGTCCACGCTCCCCGTCAGCGCCTCGCCCAGGTCGTAGTTCTTGCGCGCGTATGGGTCGAACCCGTCTCCACCCTGGATCGCCTTGCGCGCCAGCGTCACCCCCATCGAGTGCCCCACCACGTCCACCTTCTCCGCGCCCGTGTACTCCTTCACCGCCTCGATGAACGCCCGCACCTCCGTCAGGTACTTCTCCGAGTGGTGCTGCTCCGAGGACTTCAACGGGTTCGCCGGCCCCCACGTCATCGCGTACATCTCCGACGACTTGTAGCCCTGCTTCGAGAAGTGCTCGATGGAGCCCTTCCATCCCGCCGCGCTGTCCGAGTTGCCGTGGATGAAGATGACCGGCTCCTTCGTCACCTTCTCTCCCGCGCTGCCCTTGCCCCCGAACGCCGGCACGTTCCCCTTGGCGAAGTCGTAGCCGCCGTAGCCGTTCTCGTGCAGCCACTTCTGGAAGTCGTTCGAGAAGCGCGACGCCTTCGACACGCTCACCTCATTCGACCGGCTCGTACGGGCGGTGGCGGAGGTGCTCGGCTGCTGGGTAACGCGCGTCGTCATGGCGGACTCCATAGGGGCTTAAGTCGGCTTACTGGTCACATTGTCTTACCTCCACCCCTGTGAGTTGCGTCGCCCCTGGCGTTTTCCTTTCTTGTCCTCCAAGGTATTGAAAAGACTGGGGCTCAGAGCGGCTGGACGCGCTCGGCCAGGCGCCCGGTGGACAGCAGCTCCCAGAATTCACCGGCTCGGCCTGCGCCCCGCTCGCGGATCCACCGCAGCGCATCCGGTCCGGCCAGCAAGGTGAGGCTCGAGCTCATTCGGGCGCGGGAGGTTATCAGCCTCCAACCGAGCAACTGGTGGGTTGGACGTCTCGCCGCTCCCTGGGTGGATTTGTGCGCTCTTGAACGCCTGAACTAGAAGGTCCCGCGTCGCCCCGTTGGAGGACCTCCCCTTGCCCCGTTGCCCCCGCCTCATCGCGGGCCTGCTGGCCACCGTCGTGGCCCTCAGCGCCTGCAAGAACGACCCGACGCCGCCTGGCCCCGGCGGCACTCCGCCCACCCTCTCCGAGGCTTCGCTGCCCGAGACCACCGTGGGCGTGAGCTACTCCGCCACCGTGGGCGCCAGCGGCGGCACCACGCCCTACAGCTTCTCCGCGCAAGGGCTGCCGCCGGGCCTCGCCCTCAGCGAGAGCGGCGCGCTGTCCGGCAGCGCCACCACCGCTGGCGACTTCCAGGTGCAGGTGACGGTCAAGGGCGCCGACGGCAAGGAGTCCTCCAAGGCCTTCCCGCTCAAGGTGTACTCGGGCATCTCCTTCCCGCAGAGCGCCCTGCCTGGCGCCATCGTCACGCAGCCCTACACCGCGACGGTGGAGCTCGCGGGCGGCAAGGCACCCATCACCCTGAAGCTCACCGCGAGCGATTTGCCCAGCACCGTGAGCCTCGACGCCAACAGCCATCAGCTCTCCGGCACCTTCCCCGCCCTGGGCGCCTTCGCGTTCACCCTCGAGGCAACGGACGCCCACGGCGCCAAGGCCACCCGGAGCTACGCCATCGACGTGACCGAAAGGCTGCACATCATCACCGTCGTCTACCCGGAGGGCTACACCGGCGAGGCGTACAGCCAGCCCTCCGCGGCCCTCGGCGGCAAGGCGCCGCTGACCTTCTTCCTGGCCTCGGGCGCGCTGCCTCCGGGCCTCGAACTCAGCGCTGCCACGGGGGAGATCTCCGGCACGCCCACCCAGGCGGGCACCTTCCCCTTCATCCTCGGCGTGCGCGATGCCCTGGGCCGTGAGTACACCACCGCGCTGTCCATCACCCTCTATGCGCCGCCCGCGCTGAGCGCCGCCCCCGTGCTCCCGAGCGCCTATATCGGTCAGCCGTACACCGCGTCGGTGAGTGCCACGGGTGGCAAGGGCACCCTCTCCATCGTCCTCACGTCCGACACGCTGCCGAGCGGCCTGCAGTTCTTCGACGACGGCAGCGTTCGCGGCACCGTGAACGCCGCCATCGCCCATGGCTCACGCAGCACCTTCACCGTCGAGGCCACCGACCAGAACCAGCGGTTTGTGTCCAAGGCCTTCGAGCTCAGCGTCTTCAAGCTGCCGGAGCTGCTCCCCACCACGCTCACCCCGGCCACCGAGGGCGTCTCGTACCGCCGCTCCGAGGAGGCCCCCGAGCGCCTCCTGGCCCAGTTCGGCCAGGGCACGCTCACGTTCGCGGCCACCGGCCTGCCCCCGGGCCTCGCGCTGGATGCGAGCACCGGCACGCTGAGCGGCACGCCCGCCCAGGGCTCCGCGGGCTCCTACTCCATCACCTTCAGCGTCACGGACGCGGGCAACCAGCGCGTCAGCCGCACCCTCACCCTCGAGGTGCTGAAACCGCGCCCCGTCAGCTTCGGCGGAGCGGTGGGCCTGGCCCCCGCGGGCAGCTCCATCACCACCACCCTCACCGTCTTCGTCACCAGCGGCTTCGCCCCGCTGCCCAACGTCGGCGTGCGCCTGCGCAAGAACGGCCAGGAGTACGACCCGCCCAAGGAGGCGCTCACGGACGCCGAGGGCAAGGTCGTCTTCGCCCGCCTGGACCTCAACGGCACCACGGACACCGTGGACATCACCGCCAACGGCCAGGACCTGGTGAACACCACCTTCACCCAGGTGAACTCCTCCCTCTTCACGCTGCGCATGTACTCCGCCCCCGTGCTCGGCTCGCGCGCGTCGAGCAGCGGCGCGTATGACCCCGCCTCCGGCCGCTTCCTCGTCTTCGGCGGCTACGACAGCGCCTCCACCGTCTCGCTCTTCTACAACACGTGCTTCAACGACCTGGTCGAGTCGGTGGACGTGGCTCAGAAGCGCTTCCGTTCCCTGGTGCCGGGCGGGCGCACCACCTCGCCCTCGCCGCGCTACGAGACCCCCATGGCCGTGGCCAACGGCACGGCGGTCCTGTTCGGCGGCCGCGAGTGCATCGGCACGGGCGACTCCCTGGGCGATACCTGGGAGTTCGACCTCACCTCCCAGGCCTGGACGCGGATCCAGCCCGCCTCCCAGCCCCGGCCCCGCCGGGGCGCGGCGATGGTGCGCGAGCCCTCGGGTGACTCCGTCCTCATGGTGGGAGGCTTCCGCAATCCCCTCTACACCAACGAGGTGTGGCGCTACACGCCGGCCACCGACACCTGGACCCCGCTGTCTCCCGCGCCCGTGAGCCGGGCCTGGATGGCCAGCGCCGTGAACACGGGCACCGGCGAGCTGTGGTTCTGCGGCGGCCGCGGGTCGGCCACCGTGAGCGAGTGCATGGCCTTCAACCCCTCCACGGGCGCCTGGTCGACGAAGCCTCCGCTGCCCAGCGCGCGCTCCGAGTTCGCCATGGCGTATGACGCCACCCGCGGCAACCTGTACGCCTTCGGCGGGCGGGCCGCGGACGTCAACACGCAGTTCGGGGACCTGCTGGTGCTGCGCCCCAACGCCACGGCCTGGGAGTCGGTGATTCCTCCGGGCGCCGTGCCGCAGGCCCGCTCCGGCCACGTCATGTACTTCGATACGGCGCGCGGCGAGCTGGTGCTCGGGCTGGGCATCTCCCGCCCCAACGGGCGCGTCATCCGCCTGGGGGACATGTGGACCTATGACGGGACGGCGTGGACCGAGCGCGGCACTCCCGCGCCCACGCCCGTGAGCTACACGGTGCGCGGGCAGCTCACCGGCGGGCCCGGCAACGGGACGGCGCAGGTGCGCCTGGTCACCACCAGCGGCGCCTCCTTCCTCGTCGCCGCGCCCCTGGACTCCCAGGGCCGGGGCACCTACGCCGTGCCGGGCGTGCCTCCTGGCGAGGCGGTTTTCATGACCGTCAGCGGCGAGGACCCCGCCCTGGCCTACCCCAACACCCTGTGGACGTACGCCGACCGGGAGCTGCCCGCGCTCACCGCGGACGCACTGGTGGACTTCTCCCTGCCGCCGGGCCCGGCCGTGCTGCTGCATGCCACGGGCGAGCTCGTCCTGCCGGCGAGCTGGCGGGGGCAGACGGCCTTCAACTCCTTCGATGCCGAGCTCGAGGCACCGGGTTTCCCCACCGTCCCCAACAGCCTGAGCAACACCGCGCAGAACTCCCGGTTCTTCGACGTGGTCTTCACCGCCTCGAGCGCGCCCCGCGCCCAGCGCATGCGGACCTACGCCTCCAGCGAGCTGGCCTGTGAGGACTACACCCTGTTCCCGCGCGTGGCCGACGGCTCGCAGACGTTCTCGCTGGGCAGCAGCGTCACGGGCATCTCCCTGGGCCAGCGCGAGTGCATTCCCCACGGGCCCGCGGGCGTGGGCCCGGCGCGCGTCCGCTTCAGCTCCTTCGGCAGCGTGCAGCAGCTCACCGTGGGAGACCTGGACGGGGACACCTTCCCGGACCTCGTCTTCCCCAACTCTGGCAGCTTCGATGTGGACGTGCTCTGGGGCACGCCCTCCCTCACCGCCGCCTTCCCCGATGGCATCTGCTGTGGCCTGAGCGGGCCCTACGCGGTGGCCCTGGGCGACTTCAACCGGGACGGTCGGATGGATCTGGCGGCCACCGAGCCAGGCTCGAACCAGGTGAAGGTCCAGCTGGCCCTGGCCATCGCGCCGCGCGCCTTCGCGGAGCCCACGGGCTACGCGGTGGGCACCACCCCCCAGGGCCTCGCCACCGCGGACGTGAATGGGGACGGCTTCCTGGATCTGCTCGTGGCCAACCAGGGCAGCAACACCGTCTCGATGCTGCTCGGCCAGAGCAACGGCACCTTCAGTCCGGCCCAGACGGTGGCGCTGGCGGGCACCGCGCCCAAGGCCGTGCGCGTCGCCCACCTGGATGGCGATAACAAGCCGGACCTCGTGGTGGTGGTGGCCGAGGGCCTCTCCGTCACCCTCGATGGCACCACCCAGGGGCCATTCGGCGCCTCGACGCTCGTGAGCGCCGGCGCCCAGCCGAGCGCGGTGGCGGTGGGCCTGCTCAACGGCGACACGCTGCCGGACCTGGCCGTGGCCAACGAGGGCGGCAACACCGTCTCCCTCCTCTTCGGCGCGGGCGGCGGCACGTTCGCCTCGCCGGTGAACCTCTCCGTGGGCACCGGGCCCACGGCCCTCGCCCTGGCCGAGCTCACTGGCGACGCCCACCTGGACCTCGCGGTGGTCAGCCCGAGCGACGCCGAGGTGACCCTGCTCCAGGGCGCCTCCAACGGCACCTTCACCGCGCACTCCAAGGTGTCCGTGGCGGGCGCGCCGCGCGACCTGGTGGCCGAGGACCTCAACGGCGATGGGCTCAATGACCTGGCCGTCGCCTCGCCCACGGCCAACTCGGTGTACCTGTTGCCGGGCCGCCGGCCGCTGCGGGGAACCCCGGGGCCGTCCTTCACCTTCACCGCGCCCGCGAACTCCGGCTTCGTGTGGGTGATGCACGGCACCCTCGGGGGCCGGCGCTACTGGGACTACCACGCGCCCATCCAGCCCGGCGGGGTGGCCTACACGCTGCCCAAGACGAGCACGCTGGCCCCCTCCTCCACGCCGGTGGAGCCCCCCAGCGGGCAGGTGACGCTGAGCTGGACGCCCTACGTGCGCCAGTGGGAGCCGGACTCGCCCCGCCGCTTCAACCCGCGCCAGTTCTCCCTGGCCAACCTGGGCCAGGACTCGGACACCCAGCCGGGCGCGCTGCTCCACCTGTGGCCGTAGCGCCCGCGCGCGGCGCAGGCGCCTGACGGGGTCCGGGACACGTGCCCGGGCCCCGGTGTCTTTTCACAGCGTGGGGATGCGATCGCTCGGGCGCTCGCGGCGGCGGCGCCACGCCACCAGCGCCTCGTCCACCACCTGCCGCGCCCGGCTGAGGCTGCCCACCGGCCGGTGCTCCACCAGCGCCTGCGCCAGCGACTCGCTCCAGCCCGTCGCCGCCGTCGGGCTCGACAGCATGAGCTCCTGCCCCGCCGGCAACTCCAGCCGCGCCACGTGGACCAGCGGAGAGAGTCGCTCCTCCCACCGCACCGTCGCCCGCTCCAGCGGCATGCGCGTTGGGTCCGTCTGGAACTGGAGGAAGAAGTCCAGCCGCGCCCCCTCCTCCTTGAGCCGCCAGCGCAGCTCCTTCCACGCCTCGTCCCCACTGCCTCGGTCGAACGGCAGCACCGACAGCCGCGTGCTGCCCCGGCTGGGCCGCACCGCGTACTTCACGAAGCGCGTGCCGAAGGCACACGGCACCACGCTCGAGTAGCGCGCCAGCAGCACGCTGTCCTCCGGCCGCCCCATCTCCCGGAGGATTCGCGCCGTCGTCGGGTGCCGCTCCAGGTACTCCTTCGCCCGGCCTCCCAGCGACGCCGCCGTGAACTCCGTGAGCGCGCGTGCATCATCCACGTAAAACACGTCGTGATTGAACAGCGTGAAATCGTGAGACAACCCCGGATCTCCGCTCCCACGCCCGGGGGGTCCGGGAACACCCGTCAGGCGAACATTGAACCCCCAACCGTCACCCTCCACCCCCCCCACCCGGGGCAGGCGCTCGGCCCAGAAGCGCACCCAGGCTGGAAAAGAGGCGTAGCGGAAGAGTCCCACGCGCAGCTCGGCGGGCAGATCCGGGCGGATCCGAAACACGCCCCGCGCGTAGCCGCTCACGTCCCCACCGGCCCCGCGAGCGGTGGGGCGCCCCTGCTCCAGGTAGCGCCGCGCCTCCATGCCGAGGACCATGTCTCGCAGCCGCTCGAGCGCGGCCTGCTCCTTTTCCGACAGTTGATCCACTCCCGTGCTCCCTTGGAGAGAGGTGACGCGCGGGAGGTGGGGTTAGCAAACACAGTGCCATGGAGAAGCTTCCGGGCGCTGCGCACCAATGCTGCTAACCTCGCGGCCCCATGAGCGAAGAATCCAAGCAGCCGCAGGAGGCCGCGTCGCAGCCGTCCGCCCCGCCCCCTCAAGCGGCCCCCGCCCAGGCGCCCTCCGAGGAAGAGGCCATCACCCCCGAGCAGGCCAAGGAGTTCTTCCTGTCCGTGCTCGACTACGGCCAGGAGGAAGCCGACGCCAAGGCCGGCATCCTCGAGGAGCTGATGGACCTCATCCTCCCCGAGGCGTCCGCCATCGCCCGGCCCATCCGCGCGCCCAGCCCCGAGGACGCCAAGGCGGTGGAGAAGCTCGAGAAGCAGTTCGGCGTGGCGGTGCGCGAGCAGGCCGCCGCGTGGCTCAACGAGCCGGCCATCCGCCTCGCGGGCGCTTCCCGCATGCTGGAGCCGCGCACGGGTGGTGCCACCGAGAGCGGAGGCGTGCTGCGCCGCGAGCTCTTCATGCTCGGCGACGGCCGCCTCGTCACCGTGGAGACGGTGAACACGTGGTTCATGGAGGGCGAGAAGCGAGTCAGCGGTGACACCCTGGTGGGCGCCCGCGAGGTGTCCGCCGCCGAGGTGCTCCGACTGTTCGACTTTGTCGCGGTGCTCAAGGCCTTGCTGGAAACCCTGTTCGATGGCGCCTCGGCGCTGAAGAACCGCAACGAGCAGGCGCTGGCCATCGTCGAGCGCAGCGGGCGCTTCTTCACCATCATCGCCCAGGTGGCGGTGGGCATGAAGGAGAACGCGGACCGGCTGCGCCGCGCGGGGGACACGCCCGCCTGAGGCAGCTGAGGCAGTGAAGTGGCAGCGCGCTCAGGGGCCCGGTGCGGGCTCCTCGAGGTTCACCGGCTCGCCGTCCATGCCCTCGTGCCGCCGCGGGGGCAGCGCGCCGCCGTCGTCGTCCTCCTCCAATTGCAGTTGGGCATCCGCCTCCAGCCACACGCTGTGCCCGCGCACGCTGGCCACGTCTCGGTACTCGACGAGGTAGTCGCGCCGGGGGACCGACACCAGGCCCTTCTCCAGCTCGAAGTGCGTCTCCCCCACGCCGGCCACCACGCCCAACCGGCGGCCGTCCGACGTGCGCACCGTCATGCCCTCGCGAACCTCTCCCTCGTTGATCATCCGCGGCCTCCTTGCGCGCGGGCCCGCGCTTCCCTGGGCCGGGCCCCATCCGTGGAACATGGAGACGCCGAGAGCCCCGTGGCCAGTGCGCCCGGCCTGTTGCCAACGGGGCAGGGACTCCTCCCGCCTGGGGCCCAGCCTGCCGACAGACGAGCCCCGCGCTCCCGCCCCACCCGGGTGAGCGGGGCGATGGCTACGTTGAAGCCAGGAGGGTCCACCATGCTGCTGGAACTGTCTGCCCCCGAGGCACGAGACCTCAAGCAGGCGCTGGAGAGCACCCTGCGCACCCTGCTGGAGGAGATTGCCCACGCGGACCAACGCGCCTACCGGGACATGCTGCGCGAGCGTTATTCCCGCCTGGAGCAGCTCAACCGACGCCTGGAAGGCTCGGTGGAAGAAGACTCGGTCTACGCCTGAGCCGCGGGCTCAGCTCAGGCGTGCCCCGTCTCGATGCGCTGGCGGGCGAAGCCGTCCAGCCACGCGGGGATGTCCTTGAGCGCCAGCACGTGACGCACGGCCCCCAGGCGGATGGCCTCGCGGGGCATGCCGAACACGACGGAGCTCGCCTCGTCCTGCGCCAGCGTCATCGCCCCGGCGCGCTGCATGGCGCCCAGCCCCTCGGCGCCGTCCTTCCCCATCCCCGTGAGCAGGCAGCCGATGGCCCGAGGGCCCAGCTCCTTGGCCACTGACTCGAAGAGCACGTCCACCGAGGGCCGGCTGGAGTGCCGCTCCGGTCCGTCCACCAGCCGCAGCCGCCCCTCGCGCAGCACGAGGTGCTTGTTGGCCCGAGCCATCAGCAGCACGGGGCGGCCCGAGGGGGGAATCGGCTCCCCGTCCACCGCGTGGCGCACGGGGATGGTGCTGCTCTTGCCCAGCCAGTCCACCATGGAGGCCTCGAACTTCTCGGACAGGTGCATCACCAGCAGCATGGGCAGGGGGAAGTCGGGCGGCAGGCGCTGGAGGATGTCCTTCACCGCGGCGGGGCCCCCGGTGGAGGCGCCGATGGCCACCATGCGCGCGGCCCGGGGGCGCATCGCCGCTTCGGTGATGGCCTTGGTGGGCGTGGGCGGCACCGTGGGCGGACGGGCCGCGAGCTTCACGCGCGTGAGCAGCTCTCCGGTCCACTCCTCGGTGGCGAAGCGGGTGGGCTTCTCCACCGCGTCCACCGCGCCGGCGCTCAGCGCGTCCAGCAGGTGCAGGCCCATGGTGCGGTTCTCCACCCCGGAGAAGATGACGATGGGGGTGGGGCAGTGGGCCATGATGCGCTTGGTGACCTCGACGCCGTTGATGCCCGGCAGCATGAGGTCCAGCGTCACCACATCCGGCCGCAGGCGCTGACACAGCTCGAAGCCCCGCTCGCCATCGCCCGCCTCACCGACCACGGTGAAGGAGGGGTCGTCGGCGAACACATCCGCCAGACGGCGCCGGACCATCACCGAGTCTTCGACGATGAGGATGCGCAGCCGGGCCACGCGTTACTCCCCCTGCTTTGCTGGAGCGCCCGAGGCCGTTCGGGAGTCCTCGAGGCCGCGAGATGGCCTGACATGGCAGGTGTACGACAGGTTGCCCTGCTCTGGCCAGCGCCGTGGGTTGCCCCGCATGAGGGGGGATGACACCACGGGGGCAGGAAGCGGGGCCAGGGAGGGGGGTCCCCGGCGTCCGCGAGTGAACGCCGTCCAGCCGGGGCAGCCGAGCGCCCGGCGAGCCCGGCCCCGCCGCGCCGAGGCCCACAGCAGGGCCCCCAGGGCCGCCAGCCACGGGCCTCCGGCGGAGGACGCCGCGCCGCAGCCACAGCCCACCTCCAGCGCCTGGGCCAGGGGCGCGCCCACGGTGAAGGCGCGCGGCTCGGAGAGCGCCCCGCGCACGCCCAGCCGGTCGGCCACCGCGCGCACCTCGTGGGGCCCCTCGGCCAGGTCCTGCGCGGGCAGGAAGGCGAAGGCGCCGGACTCAGAGGCCTGCACGCTGCCGAGCAGCGCACCCTCGAGGAAGAGGCTCACCGTGCTGCCCGCCCGCGCCGTGCCCTCGAGCCGCGGCCGAGGGGTTGTCCGCTCGCCCTGGGCGGGCAGGAGCCAGAGGGGCGCTTCCGGCGCTCCGAAGGCCTCGTTCAGCGTCGTCGTCGCGCCCTGGTTCTCGGGCTGCGTGGTGCTGGGAGGTGTGGCGCCATAGGTGCCTCCCGCCGCGCCCTCGGCCGTCCCCGCGCTGCCCGGGAGCGCCGTGGCGGTACACGCGAGCGTCTCCGCCTGCACGAGCACCACCCCGCCCCCACCGCCGCCGCCAGGCCCATGGGCTTGGGCGTCCTCGCTGTCGCCGCCGTTGCCGCCATGGGCCTGGAGGCTGGCGCAGTCCAGCCGCCCCTCCACGCGCAGGGTGATATGGCCTCCCGCTCCGCCGCCTCCCGCCCCGTCATTGCCGGCCGCCGTCGAGGACCGGCCGTTGGCGAGGACGCGGCCCTGGCTGCCCTGGAAGCTTCGTGCCCGCATATAAAGGATACCGCCGCCGGGCCCACCGGCCGTGCCTCCCGAGCCGGCCTGCCCACTGGCGTTGCCCGCGCCCGCGCCGCCCCCGCCGCCGAACATCATCCGAGACAGGGGCTCGTAGCGCAGCGCCTGGCCGCCCCGGCCTCCCACGTCGCGCGCCCCATCCGTGCTGTAGCCGCCCTGTCCCCCCGCGCCGCCGTGACCGCCGCCGCCGCCGCCGGCGTCCTGGCAGTTGCCGCCACCGCCGGCGTTCCCCAGGGCCGCGTAGCCATGGGTGAATGCGCCCGTGGCGATGCGGAAGATGCCTCCGCCCTTGTGGGCGCCTCCGGTTTCCTCGGACTGGTTGGGCTCCTCGCAGCCGGTGAACCGGGAGCTGACGGTGGCGAACGGTCCGCCCCGGAAGCCCGCGCCCTCGACGGTGATGTCGCCCTGGTTGAGCACGGAGCCGGTGGAGAGGAAGGCGAGCACTCCGCCCTGGATGCCATTCCACGAAGTCGCCATGAGCGAGGCGCCGGGCTGGACATGCACGCTGGAGTACTCGGGCACGCGCACCACCTGGGCGCCGGGGGTGTTGAAGGTACCGACGAGCGGCGCGGTGAGGCGCAGGCTGCCGGAGGCCACGGACTCCAGGCGCGCGAACTCCCAGCGTCCGGCGCCCGTGGTGCTCAGCGAGAGGGGCCCGGAGGGGACCTCCGTCGGCGCGGGGCCCTCGGCATAAACCTGGAGCACGAGGACGAGCTCTCCGGCGGCGAAGCCACTCTCGCTGGCCACGGTGAGCGCGGTGGCGCCCGCGCTGGCCTTGGCCGTGAGCGCGGTGGCCTCATTGATGATGGTGTCCATCCGTTGGACGCGCAGGGCTCCATGCTGTCCATTGCCGAGCCCGAAGACATCCACCTCCGCGCGCGAGGCGGTGGAGGCCAGGAGCAACCCGAGACCCAGGAGTGAGCGGAGATGCCGCATCGCTCCCATTCTGGCCGGAGCATGGAGGGAGCACACAACCCCCACCCCCCGCTTTTCCTGAGCGCCACGAGCCTCGCGCGGCGGCCCGCGGCCCCCTAGACTGGCCGCCCATGCCTTCCACCGCTCCGCTCTGGGCGCTGGTTCCTGGGGGTGCGGGGGTGCCGCTCGCGAAGGTGGGCGGCGAACCCGAGCCCGTAGGCACCTTGCGCTGGCCGGCGTGCGCCATGTGCGGCACGCCGATGCGCTTCCTCTTCCAGCTCCCGCACGTGCCGGGCAAGGTGGACCTGTCCCCTTCCGCGGCCGTGTACGTGTTCCAGTGCGAGAACCCGGACACCGTCTGCTACCGCTCCATGCCCGATGATGGCGCCAACGCGGCGGTGCCCGTGCGCGCCGGCCCTCCCCAGCTCGAAGGCGCGCGCTTCACGGGGCTGGCCTACCACCCCTGGAGCCTGGGCTTCGCGCCCGCCGAGGAGGACACGGCCACGCTCTCCCTCGACGTGAACGAGGCCACGCGCGAGCAGCTCAAGGCGCTCGACCGGGCACAGGAGGAGGCACCCGAGAGCAAGGTGGGCGGCGTGGCGGTGTGGCTCAACGGCGACGCGGTGCCCACCTGCTGCGGAGAGCCGGCCCGCTTCGTGGCGCAGCTCTCGGCCATGCCCTTCGGCCTGGAGTTCGGCGACAACGGCCGGGGCTACCTTTTCCGGTGCCAGCGCGAGCCCGAGCACTTCCGCTTCCTCTCGCAGGGGGCGTGAGCGCCGCTCACTCGGTGATGCGCAGGACGATCTTCCCGCGCGTGTGCTTGCTCTGGATGAGCTCCTGCGCGCGGCGGATGTCCCGCAGCGAGAGCACCTCGCTGACGACGGGGCGAAGCTGGCCCGCGTCGATGAGCCGGCCCAGCTCGGTGAGCTGCTCCGCGCTGGGCTCGGTGATGAACCACGCGCCCCGAACGCCATGGGCCTTGGCCCGCTCGACCACGGACGGGTTCAGCAGGGAGACGAGGATGCCGCCCTTCTTGAGCACCTGCCAGGAGCGCTCCTGCGTCTCTCCGGCGATGGGATCCAGCACGACATCCACATCCTTCACCACGTCCTCGAAGCGCGTGGCGCGATAGTCGATGACCTCATCGGCGCCCAGCGACTTCAGGTAGTCGAGGTTGTGCGCGGAGCCGGTGGCGATGACCTTCGCTCCCCGTGCCTTGGCGAGCTGGACGGCCATCGTCCCGACGCCTCCCGAGCCACCGTGGATGAGGACGGTCTGCCCGGCGGAGAGCTCCGCCCGCTGCACCAGGGCCTGCCATGACGTCAGCGCGGTGAGCGGCACCGCGGCCGCCTGCACGAAGTCGAGAGTCTGGGGCTTGAGGGCCACTACCCGCTCGGGCAGGGCGATGTACTCGGCGAACGCGCCATCGCGCCGCGGATCCGCGTAGGCGAACACGGCATCCCCCGGCTTGAAGCGGCCCACCTGGGAGCCGACCTGCTCGACGACGCCCGCCACATCCCAGCCGAGCGTGAGCGGCAGCGTGTTCCAGAGGACGCTGCGCATGTACCCCTGCCGCACGGCCACATCCACCGGGTTGACGCCGGCGGCATGCACACGGATGAGCACCTCGTCCGGGCGAGGGCTCGGGCGGGGAGCGTCCTCGTAGCGAAGGACGTCGAGGCCTCCGTACGCGTGGATGCGCACGGCCTTCATGCGCTCGGGAGCCGGAGGCGCGAGGCTCTCAGGCAGGGCGGCCGAGCAGCCAGCGAGCCAGAGGCCGAGCACGGAGGACAGGACCCTCCCGAGGAGGGTACGCGGTAACGGAGCGGACATGCGCGGGGCTTAGTCGAACGCCTGGTTGGCGACCATGGGAACGCGAGGTGTCGAGGGCTATTCCCGATGTCGCTGCCTGCCCTCGTCCCCATCTTTCGAGGTGGACGCGCCAGGGCCGCCGGTCCTCGCCCTGGCCATGGACCTGAGCGGGCGAAGGAGCGAGCGATGTATCAGCGCACGAACATTCGAAGAGGCATGGCCGTCACCAGCTACGACGGGGTGCAGGTGGGTCGCGTCATCGACGTGACGCCGGGCGCCATCGTCGTCGAGAAGGGCCAGTTCTTCCTTCGGGACTTCGAGGTCCCTCTGAGTGACATCTCCACGGTGCGAGGCGACGACATCGTGCTGATCCGGGACTACGACGCCCTGCGCCGCCTGGACACGCTGGACGCCGACGGCGGCGGGCAGGGGCTGGGGCTGGGCCCGACGGACCTCACCCAGGCGCGCATGGACAGCGCCAAGTTCCAGGACCATGGCCAGTACGACCTGCGCCCGGCGAGCGAGGGGGGCCACTCGCTCGCGCCGGACGCCTTCACCCAGGCGCGCATGGACAGCGCGCACTTCCAAGACGACGACGAGCTGTCCGACCTGAGGCCCACGACGCCGTCGCCGCCGCGCTCGGAGCGGCCCTTCATCCCTCCTCCGCCGCATGAGCCGGCGATGTCGGAGCGCCGCGCCGCGGGCCCAGGGTGGGATCCGCTGAGCGTGGACGAGGAGAACGAGGAGCGGAAGGCGCCGCGGACGGGAGGCCCCGACACCGAGCCGCCCACGCGCTACTGACGTCTGGCATGTACCTCATCCAGTTCCTGCTGCCGCTCCGGGACAACGAGGGACGGCCCTTTCTCCGCGCGGACTTCGAGCGGGTCCGCGCGGAGCTCATCGAGCGGTTTGGTGGCGTCACCGCCTTTCTCCAGTCCCCCGCCTCGGGGGCGTGGAAGGAGGAGGGCGAGACGACGCATGACGAGGTGGTGCTCTTCGAGGTGATGAGCGACGCCCTCGATCGGGCATGGTGGAAGGGCTACCGCGCGGAGCTCGAGCGGCGCTTCCGACAAGAGGCACTGCTGGTGCGAGCGCTCGGCGCCGAGACCTTGTAGGCGCAGCGAGCAGCGGGCTGCCACGACTCCGAGTGGCCGAGGCGGCGACCGTCCTCTGCCGGCAGGAATCGGCGCCTTATCTTCATGGGCAGAGCCTGGAAGCCACACCATGCGCCGAGAGCCCCTCCTCAGCCCTTCTGAGTTCGCCGCCCGGAGCATGGCCCCTCCTCCCGAGGCCCCTCAGCGCTCGCCCCTGCTCTCTCGAAAGGTGCGGCTGGCGCTCCTGCACACGCTGTCGCTGTCCCGACTGGTGCTCGCAGCCGTCTTCCTCATGACGTCCGACGCACTGTTGCGCGCGGGGCTCATCGTCCTGTCGGGCCTCACGGATGTGCTCGATGGGTGGATCGCCCGCCACGCCAGGCTCACCACGCGCCTCGGTGCGCTGCTCGACCCGGTGGGGGACCGTGGCTTCGCCGTCGCCGCCATCTTCGCCCTGCTGCTGGATGGACTGCTGACGCCCCTCCAGGTGTGCGTGCTGCTGCTGCGCGACGTGATGACCGCGATCGGCTACCTGGTCGCGAAGCTGATGCCCTCCTTCCGCCTGGTGGAGTTCAAGGCGCGGATGCTCGGCAAGGCCACCACCAGTCTGCAGACGGTGACATTGCTGGCGGCGCTGCTGCTGCCCGTAGCGGTCCCCGCGCTCGTGGCGGTCGTGGGCGTGCTCGCCGTCGCGGCCGTGGTGGACTACACCCGCGCCGTGTTTCGAGCCCGGGTCCA
The DNA here is from genome assembly GCF_034259325.1 of Hyalangium ruber. Classification (NCBI taxonomy): domain Bacteria; kingdom Pseudomonadati; phylum Myxococcota; class Myxococcia; order Myxococcales; family Archangiaceae; genus Hyalangium; species Hyalangium rubrum. Next base: position 388,137 of record NZ_JAXIVS010000010.1, read on the forward strand.
GCTCCGGGCCTGACAGCGGGGCCGTCCCGGCGGCGCTCCTGCCCAACTTGTCGGACATCAGACAGGTTCGCGCAGCCTCCCTCCGGAGCAGGCGCTCCGGCCCTGCGCGTCCGCCCTCAGCGTGGGGTCGGCAGGGCGATGATCTCCGTTGCCTGGTTATGGCCGGCGAGCAGATCCACCGTGGCGCGCACGCGCGTGCCGCGTGTGAGCTGCCGGGCCGTGATGCGCTGACCATCTCGATACACACGGGTGCCCTGGCCCATCTCCACCGTGAAGGCCTGGCCCTCTTCGTCCAGCAACTCGAGCCGCCCGTTGGACACCGAGCGCACCGTGCCGGTGTAGATCGCGTTCACGATGGCCTGGCCTGGATCCGTCGTGCCCGTGGACGCGCCGCCACGAGGTGCCGTGGCCGTGCTGCCACCCGTACCCGTGTCCTGACTGGCCCCCCCGGCCTGCCCGGAGCCCCCCACCCCCGTGGACGCCGTGGCGTTCGCCAGCTCCGCGCGAACCTGGGCCAGTTCCTGGCGGAGCCGCGCCACCTCCGACTGGAGCTCCAGCACGAGGCGCTGGCTCTCCACCGAGCCGGCGCCCGTCGCCCCGGCTGCCCCTCCGCCTCCCGTGCCCTCCGTCATCCCCACCGGTGGAGCGCTCTCCGGGACCCCCACGCGCGCATCTCCGGGCTGCGTTCCCTGCACCCGCGTGTCCGTCGCGTCCCGCTCCACCGTGTCCGAGGGACTCTGGGTCGTCTCCCCCTGCCCGCACAGGAGCAACGACAGCCCCACCACGCCCAGCGCTGTCCACGTGACCTTCTGCATGTGCCGCGCCTCCCTTGTCACTCAAGGTTGGCTGCTGGACGTTGCCGGGCAATGGCCGCCCGCGCGCCGGTGCTCCCCTGCTGTCCGAGCTCAGCGCTCGGGTGCCGACGGCGGCTGGAAGACCTCCAGGCTGCGCAGCCGGGGCTCATCCACGCCCTCCTCGGCCACGGCGCGCACCGCCGCTCCCTCTTCCAAGGCCCGCAGCGCCCCGGCCACTCCGCCCTGGCCGATGAGCTGCGTGCGCTGATCCACGCCGAACTCGAAGAGGCGACCCGACGGATCCACCATCAGCAGCCGGCCCTGCCCGAAGGACCGCACCGTGCCCAGAATGGCGTCCTCGCTCGCCGCCCCTCCAGCCCGCGGCGACCTGGAGGCCTCCTCGGGAACACGTGCCTGCTCGGCGGGCTGCTGCCGCGCCTCCTCCGCCCGGACGTCGGGCGCGGCCAACACCCCGAGCATGCCCGCCACCACGAACTCCTTCTTCATGACTCGCTCCTGGCTCTCCCTCAAAGGTGGGGGCAGGTCGGCGGAAGGAACCCGGGCATGACACCCACCCCTCCCTTCACCCCTGGCCCCACGGGGGTGGGAGCGAGTGGGTTCCCCTTCCTGCGCGATTGGGGCACGCTGTCAGCACCCGGCGGACCCGAAAAAAGGAAGGGAGCCCTGAAACCGCCGGCCGCCCCATGTCACTGAGGCTCGTGGCTCCTCTGCTCGCCTTGCGAATCCTGCCCGCCAGAGACGCTGTGCCCGCCGAGGCCGGGAACGGGGAGCGCATGCTGGTGCGCCGGGCGCGACTGGGAGACCCGGCCGCCTTCCGCACCCTCTTCGAGCGCCACAGCCCGGCGGTGTGGCGCTTCCTCCGGGACTCGTTCCGGGACGAGTCCGCCGCGGACGAGGCCACGCAGGAGACGTTCGTGCGCGCCCACGGGCGGCTCACGACGCTCAAGGACGAGGACCGACTGGCCTCGTGGCTGCTGGGCATCGCGCGCCTGGTGTTCCTGGAGGCGCGACGCTCGCGGGGCGTGCATGTGGATGTGGACGGGGAGGACGGCGAGGGGCTGGTGGAGGCGGTGCTGCCCACGCCCACGCCCGAGGACATGCTGCTGGACCGCGAGACGGAGGCGGTGCTGAACCAGGCCCTGGGCACGCTGCGCGAGGAGCGGCGCTCGGCGCTGCTGCTGCGCATCGACCACGGGCTGCCGTACGAGGAGATCGCACAGGTGATGGGCTGGTCGCTGCCCAAGGTGAAGAACGAGATCCACCGCGCGCGGCTGCAGCTGCGCGAACAGCTTTCCGGCTACGTCGGAGGTCGCTCATGAGCCTGGCGTGCCGAGAGCTGGAGTTGGATGCGCTGCTGTCCGAGGAGCTGTCCCCGGCGGAGGCCGAGCGGGTGCGCGCGCACGTGGATGGGTGTGCCGCGTGCCAGCACGCCCTGTCGTGGCTGAAGCTGGAGCGTGGGTGGATGACTCAGCGCGCGCGCCGCACGCCGGCCCGCCCCGCGCTGGACTTCTCCGCCCTGCAGGCCCGGCTGGCCGCACCGAGCCCCACCGTGCCCCCCGCTCCTATAAAGGAGAGCCGGGTCCGCCGCGCCCTCGCCCGTCGAGGCGAGTGGGCACACGGCGGAAAAATGGTGATGGGAGCCGCGGCGGCCGTGGCCTTCTTCGTCTTCGGCGTGACGCCGATGCGGCCGGTGCCCTCGGTGGACGAGGTGTGGTCCTCGCAAGAGGTGGTGCTCGCCTCGGGTCCGGTGCTGGCCTGCGTGGACCCGAGCGGCGAGGCGGTGGCGGCGCTCGAGGACCGCTTCGGCGCCTGCCTCATCGCCTCGCCCGCCCTGCCCACCTACTGAGCAGGGCTCCCGGCGCCGCGCCTCACGGCGTGGTCGGCAGCGAACCGAGCGCCTCCAGGGCATTCTTGGCCCGAACCAGGCCAAACCCATGGAGCTCGTCACGCCCCGGGGTGCCCAGGTCCTCGGCGGAGTCCTCGAGCAGCTTGCGCACCTGTGGCGGGGTGAGCGAGGGACGCGCGCTCCACACGAGCGCGGCCACGCCGGCCACGTGCGGGGTGGCCATGGAGGTGCCCGTCAGGCGCACGTAGTCCACACCGGACAGCTTCACCTCGGTGCTCTTGCCCGCCATCGCCTTGAGGGCCGAGCCATCGGCGAAGGAGACGGAGGCGGTGGGCACCCACTCCCCAGCGGTGCCGAGGGTGAAGCTGCCCACCCCATCATCCGGGTCATTGTTGCCGATGATGACGGCGCGGGCGCCGGCGCGGCGCATGAAGTCCACCTTCTTGGCGAAGGTGAGTCCATTGCCCTCGGCATCCACTCCGCCCCGGTCCACGTAGGCGACGAAGCCCTTGCAGGTGGCCTCCTGACCGCAGGCGCTGCGCGAGTCGCCGATGCCGCACGTCAGCAGCTTGCCTTTGTAGGAGCCCGCGGGCGCGAAGGCGAGCGAGTTCGACTCGAACTCACGGCCATCGGTCTCCACGAGGGAGTAGGCCTCGGCGCCGACGATCACCGCCGAGAGCACGTCCACGCCGGGGGCCACCAGGGACACCTCGGGCCCTCGCTGCGAGAAGCTGCCGTGCTTCTTCTGGACGTCCACCGCGCCCACGGCGACCACGCTGGGATAGCCGGCCGGGTAGGCCACGCCGGTGACGTTCGGATCTTCGCCGCTGTTGCCGGTGGCGGCGATGGCCAGCAGGCCATTGGCGAGCGCCTCCTCGAAGGCGGCCTCCTCGGTGGCGCTGGCGTCGGGAGCCCCCAGCGACAGCGAGGCAATCTTGGCGCCCTTCTCACGGCACCACTCGAGCGCGGAGATGATGTCCGCGGTGTTGCCGTTGCCGCGCACGTTGAGCACGCGGGCCACGAGCAGCTCCACGCCGGGGGCCACGCCCACCACGCCGTTGGAGTCCTCGTGCGGGTTCACCGTGCCCAGCGAGCCCAGCTGCGCGGCGATGGTGGCCGCGGTGTGGGTGCCATGGCCGCCGCCCCACTGCTGCGTCCCCGAGTCGTAGTCGAGCGGCTCGTCATCGTCCTCCACGAAGTCCCTGCCGCCACCGTAGGCGGCCTGCAGCTCCGGGTGACGGTTGTCCCAACCGCTGTCGATGACACACACCTTGATGTTGGTGCCGATGGGGGCGCTGGCGTCGAGATTGCCGTCACCATCGGCGTCCCACACGGCGGGGGCCTGCACCATCTTCAGCCCCTCGGTGTACTCGCTCGCGCTGCCGCTGAGGATGGGAGCGGCCTGGCGGGTGAAGGCGCGCACGGGGCGGTCCGGCTCGATGGAGAGCACGTTCGGGTCACGCGCCAGCTTGGCGCGCTCCTCGGGAGTCACTCGCGCGGCGACGGCGGACAGGCGATTCCAGCGCGTCGTCACCTTGCCGCCCGTGCGCTGGACCGCGTCGACCGCGGCCTGCGTGGCGGAGGCGGCCGACAAGGTGCGCCGGTAGCGGATGAGGACGGGCTGCCGGCCATCCAGGGACGCGGGCTCCTCGGCCTCCAGGCTGCTGGCGCGCGAGGAGAAGCCGACCTTGGGCAGAGCGCTGTCACTCACGCTCGTGTCCGTGCAGTCCTGCTGCTCGACTTCGTCGCAGGCCACCAATCCGACAACAAGCCCCAGCCAGACCCAACGCTTCATAGTCACTCTCTTTCGCACCGCTTGGGGGTGGACCTTCCCGGCCCCGTGCCAGCCGGAGTGAACGGGCGGACGTTCAACCGCGTTCCCCGCTGCCGATTCTAAGCACGTGCCCGGACGACCGCTTGCCTGGGGACCAAAGCGTACAGCCACGTACACGCAGGGTTCACAGGGCCCACGTGAGGCCGCGAACGGTTGGCGGGCGAGGCTGTCAGCTGTCGGCCGGGTCGACGCCGAACAGGCGCACGGCGTGGCGGGCGTAGGCCTCGAGCTGGCGGCGCGTCTCCTCGGCATCCCAGCCCAGCCGGGGGGCCATGACTTCGGCGGCGACACGAGCCGCGGCGAGGCCCAGGTCCCGGGTCTCGAAGGCCACCTTGAGGCGGCGGATGAGGAGATCCGCCAGGGTGTGGACGAGCTCGTGGGAGACGCCATACGCGGCCTCGGCGCGCAGGTAGGGCAGCCCTTCGGCGAGAGGCTGAGCGAGGGCGGCGTCCTCGGCGGCGAGGCGCCACACCTGGGGCCAGCGGCTGCCATAGGCACGCACGAGGTGGTGAGCCACATCCGCATTGCCGGTGATGGCCCTGGCGGACTCCATCTCGGCCGCCAGGGAGCGCATGTCGCCACCGGGCAGGGGCAGCGTGTCGGTGGGCGCCTTGCGACGGGCGAGGCCGAGCTGGCGCTCCACGGCGTTGACGACGTCGCGGGCCATGACGCGGTAGGTGGTGAGCTTGCCGCCGCTGATGGCGATGACGCCGGAGGGGCTCACGTCGATGGCGTGCTCGCGGCTGGCGCTGCCGGCATCTCCGGCGCCGCCGTAGCCCTTGGCCACGAGGGGGCGGATGCCGGCCCAGGCGCTGACGACATCGGCGCGGGTGAGGTGGGCCTGGGGGAAGAAGGCGTTGGCGGAGGCGAGCAGGTACTCCACATCCGTCTCGCTGGCGCGCACCTCGGCGGGGTGGGCGCGGGTGGCGCTCTCGGTGGTGCCGATGATGGCGTGGGTGCCGGCGGGGAGCACGAACATGACACGCCCGTCCTTGGGGGACAGGAGCGTGAGGGCCTCGTTGTTGCCGATGCGCTCGCGGGGCACGGAGATGTGGACGCCCTTGCTGCCGCGCACGGCGGGGGCCTCGCGGTTGGAGTGGGAGTCCAGCTTGCGAATCTCGTCACTCCACGGCCCGGTGGCGTTGACGAGGGCGCGGGCACGCACGGCCACCTCCTGACCGGAGAGGTGGTCCACGACGAGGGCGCCCACGGCCTTGCCCTCCTCGAGGAGGAGCTGGCGCACGGAGGCGTGGTTGAGGACGACGGCGCCGGCCTCGGAGGCGCCCAGGGCGTTGGCGAAGGTGAGGCGCGCGTCGTCGGTGGCCGCGTCGTAGTAGCGGGCGCCGCCGGTGAGGCCCTCGGAGAGCACGAGGGGCTCCGCCGCGAGCACCTGGCGGATGCTGAGGCTCTGGTGGCTCTTCACGTTCCGGAAGAGGGCCAGGGCGTCATAGAGCATGAGGCCGGCGTTGAGCTTCCAGCGGGGGATTCGGGCGCCCTTGTAGACGGGCCAGGTGAAGGCCAGGGGCCGCACGAGGTGGGGCGCGAGCCGCAGCAGGCGCATGCGCTCGATGCTGGACTCGAAGACGAGGCCCAGGTGGCCATGCTCCAGGTAGCGCACACCACCGTGGATGAGGCGGGAGGAGCGGCTGGAAGTACCGCTGGCGAAGTCCTCGCGCTCCACGAGGGCCACGCGCAGGCCGCGCAGGGCGGCGTCACGGGCGGCACCGGCGCCGGCGACACCGCCGCCGATGATCAACAGATCGAACGGCTCGGCGGCCAGGGCGCGCAGCCGCTCGGCGCGGGGCGCGGGCGGAGGCGGAGGCTGCTGCTCGGAAGGAGTGCGTATGAGAGCCACGGATTCGTTGCGCACGGCCGGAGTGTAACGGCGGGGCCACGGGGCGGGCAGAGAATGCGCACGCAGCGCGTCAAACGGGGGACAGGAGAGGGCCTTGGAGGTGGGGAGGGCGTCCATCCGCGGGCAGCCCGAGGGGGGAAGGGAGGGAACGAGCGCCTTGCATGTCCCTGGGGAGGCGGCTAGGGAGGTGCCGCTGACCCCTTTTCCGTGGAACGTGCCTCCTTGAGGGACCCCCGAGATCGCCAAGACCTGGCATGCCTGGGCCTGATGGTCCTGGTGTACGGGCTCGTGGTGGGGCCGGTGGTCCACGCGGTGGTGGAGCACGGGGGGCACGCGCATGGCACGTCGGAGCAACCGCACGGGCACGCGCACCCGCACGGCGAGGACCCACCGGGCCATGAGCACGGTCCCGCGAAGGACTCGCGGGAGCAGGGCGCAGGGCACCACCACCCCCTGGGCTCGGTGGAGCACCTGCAAGCAGTGGCGGTGTGGAGCGCGGCGGTGCTGGCGCCGGTGGTGCGGTGGGTGCGGCTGCCCGCGAAAGTGTTCCACGGGCCCTTGAGAAGGCCGGGCGCGCCGGCGCGGCTGACGGCGATGCCGCAAGGCCCCTAGGGCGAGCACATCCTAGACCTGCAAGTGCGTGCCCGCGAGCAGCGGGAGCGCGAGGCGTTTCCCGAGATGCCAGGGCAGCGGCCGTGGGTGACGTGCGCCGGGAGGAACCGGGCGCATGAGCCACGAAGTCGTGCCCTGGAGTGACGGCTGCATTCATGTCCGCGATGTACGGGTTGTTCTGCGCCGTCCTCTCCCTCGCCGTCGTGGAGGGGGAAGAGGTGCGGCAAGACGTTCCTTCTCTGAGCACCGAGGCCCCACCGGCGGCCGAAGCCCCCACCCTTGTCCCGGAGGAGGCAGGTTCATCCCCCACGCCCGAGGAGGCGCCAGCGTCACCCGCGCCAGCCCCTGAGTCGCGGGAGCCACCGGAATCGCCAGTGCCTCCCGCGGCGAGCACCACGGTGCGAGCCTCGCGCCCGGCCCAGAGCGCGGCGGAAGTCACCTTGGACCGAGAGCTGCTCGAGCTGGCGCCGCGCACGGGGGCGGTGGACCTGCTGCGCCTGGTACCGGGGCTGGTGGCCTCGCAGCACGGCGGGGAGGGCAAGGCGCACCAGCTCTTCCTGAGGGGCTTCGACGCGCTGCACGGGCAGGACGTGGAGCTGAACGTGGGCGGGCTGCCGGTGAACGAGGTGAGCCACATCCACGCGCTGGGGTACGCGGACTTGAACTTCATCATCCCCGAGGTGGTGCGGGAGCTGCGGGTGACGGAGGGCTCCTACCGCGCCTTCCAGGGAGACTTCGCGGTAGCGGGGACGGTGCGGCTGGAGCTGGGGCTGGAGGAGCCGGGGGTACACCTCGCGGGCACGCTGGGGCAGTACGGGCAGCGGCGGGTGGTGGTGGCGGTGCGCCCGGGCGAGGACGCGGAGACGTTCGCGGCGGTGGAACTGGGCGAGAGCCGAGGCTTCGGACCGAGGCGGAGCGCCGGGCGGGCCTCGCTGCTGGCCCAAGCGACGGCGGAGGCGGACACGGTGGCGGGCCGGGTGCGCGTGCGAGCGCTGGCAGGCAGCTACACGACGCGCTTCGACACGCCGGGAGTGGTGCGCGAGGACGACTGGCTGGCGGGCCGGCAGGACTTCTACGCGGCGCCGCTGGCGCGGCAGGGAGGCTCGGCGGCGCGGCACCAGCTGCTACTGGGGGTGGAGCTGCCGAGGAGCGGAACGAGCCGCACGACGCTCGAGGTCTTCGGCCTGGTGACGGACCTCCGGCTGCGAAACAACTTCACGGGGTTCCGGACGGACGCACGGGGAGACGGGCTGGAGCAGACGCACGACACGCTGACGTTGGGAGCGCGAGCGGAGCACCGACGCCGCCTCCAGATCTTCAGCAGAGAGCTTCCACTGGAACTCGGGCTGGGAGCGAAGCGGGACGGGGCGAACCAGACACAGCGGCGCTACCGGGAGACGGACGGCACCTTCTACGCGGACGAGGTGGACGCGCGCTTCGTGCAAACAGACATATGGGGATACGCGGAGGCGCAGCTACCGCTCGGAGCCTGGAAGCTTCTGCTGGGCGGGAGAGCGGACGCGCTGGGGGTGGAGATCTTCGACGCGTTGGCGTTCCGAGATCCGCGCTACTACGACGGGCAGGGCTACTCACGCAGCGCGTTCGGGGTCCACCTGGGCGCGAAGGCGGGGCTGGAACTCACGCTGACGGAGCGCTGGCGCCTGTTCGCGAGCTACGGGGACGGCTTCCGCTCGCCGCAAGCGCGCAGCCTGGCGGAGGGCGAACGGGCCCCCTTCGTGTCGGTGCGAGGCGCGGAGCTGGGCGCGAGGCGAGACGGGGAGCAACTGGCGCTGCAAGCGAGCCTCTTCGGCTCGGCGGTGGATGACGACTTCTTCTTCGACCACGCGGCGGGAACCACGGTGTTCACGGGACGGACGGTGCGCGCGGGCCTCTCGGCGGCGCTGCAAGCGCGCCCGTGGAGGGAAGTCACGGCGGCGCTGAGCGCGACGGTGGCGCACGCGCGGGTGCGGGAGACGAACACGCTCTTGCCCTACTTCGCGCCGCTGGTGGCGCGAGCCGACGTGGGCTGGGAGCGAACGCTGCGGCTGTGGGGAAGCGAAACGGAGCTGTCGGCGGGCACGGGGCTGACGCTGATCGGCCCGCGCCCACTGCCCTTCGATGAATACGGGAGCACGGTGTTCCTCGCCGACGCTCAAGCGGGAGCACGGTGGGGAGCACTGGGGCTGCGGCTGGAAGTGAAGAACCTCCTGAACACGCGCTGGCGCGACGGGGAGTTCGTCTACGGCTCGCGCTTCGACCCGGAGGCGCCGGCGAGCCTGCTGCCCGCGAGACATTTCACCGCGGGGCCACCGAGAACGGCCTCGCTCACCCTGGAGGTCCACCTATGAAACCCATCCTCTCTTCGAGCACGCGGAGGCAATGCGTGCTGGCGCTGTCCCTGGCGCTGCTCTGCGCCTGTGGCACGGGACAGCAGCGGCGAACGTTCCCGGTGGAGGTCGCGGCGCAGCCGATGACTGGAGCGAACGAGTGGGGCTGGACGGTGACGCCGGAGTCCCTGCACGTCTCGGTGGGGCCGGTGCGCTTCTTCGAGGGGAGGGTGCTGCTCTCGGAGCGGCGGCCGCGCTTCGACTGGTACGCCTTGATCGGCGGCACGGCCTGGGCGCACCCCGGGCACTACGTGGCGGGAGACGCGCTGGGAGAGCTGCTGACCCCGAAGACGGTGGACCTGCTGGCGACGGAGCCCACGGTGCTGGGCGAAGCAAGCGCGGTAACGGGCTCCTACGGCTCGATGGAGCTGACGCTGTCGCGAGCGACGAGCGCGAGCGACGCGGAAGGCAAGCTCCAGGGACACGCGGTGCGGCTGCGCGGGAGCGCCACGCACACGGACGGCCGCCAGGTGCGCTTCGAGGCGACGGTGGACCTGAGCAAGCCCATCGAAGGGATTCGCTTCGAGCGAGAGCTGGAGCTGGAGCCGGGGCGCGTGCGCATCACGGTGGACCTGGCGAAGTGGCTGGGCCGCATCGACTTCGGGACGGTGGGTGCGCCGAACGCGGAGGAGGTTCGGCCGTTCCCGGCCGACAGCCAGGCACAGAACGCCTGGGAGCGCGGCGTGGAGGACACGAGCGCATACACGGTGACGTGGAAGGAAGGAGCAACGCAATGAAGGGATGGATGAAGGCAGCGGCGCTGCTGGGCCTGACGGCGTGCAGCAGTGGAACGGGAGACGTGGTGTTCACGACGTACGGGGAGGACTTCATCGAGAAGGAAATGCCCGCCACGGAGTTCGAGGACGGCTGGAGCGTGCGTTACACGAAGTTCCTGGTGGTGCTGGGCGAGCTGAAGGTGGCCAACCACGAGAACGAGGTGGCGGCGTCTTCGACGTCAGCCAAGGTGTACGACGTGCATCGCGCGGGGCCGGTGGAGGTAGTGCGCTTCACGGGTCTGGCGGCGGAGGACTGGGACGAGGTGAGCTACGCCATCGCGCCCTCGGCGGAGGCGACGGCGGGCAACGCGTCGGAGGAGGACGTGGCCCGGATGAAGACGGGCGGCTTCTCGGTGTACGTGGAGGGGACGGGGACGAAGGGGAGCGACACGAAGCGCTTCGCGTGGGGCTTTACGCACAACACGCTCTACGAGCACTGCGAGAGCCCGGATATCGGCGAAGGGGTAACGGTACCGAGCGGAGGCGAGGAGGTGGTGCAGCTGACGATGCACGGAGACCACCTGTTCTTCGACGACCTGCAATCGCCGGAGGCGAAGATGCGCTTCGATGCCATCGCGCAAGCGGACGGGCTGGGAATCGCGGGGCCCGACGGCGAGGTGACGTTGCAGGAACTGGCCACGGTGGACCTGACGACGCTGCCGCGCGGCACGTACGGCACCGGAGGCGCCTCGAACGTGCGGAACCTGCGGGACTTCGTGAGCTCGCTGGTCCGAACGGTGGGCCACTACCGAGGCGAGGGCGAGTGCTCGCCTAAGGCGCGCTGACCCCGGCGCTGCGGGGGACTTCAAAGAACAGAAGTCCCCTCGCGGTGCGCGCTACTTCTTCTGATTTTGATCGGACGAGCCCCCGGAAGCCTCGCGGCCAGGAGCATGGGTGTAGAGGGGGTCCTGGGGATTGAGCTGCTGGGACCGATGGTCCTGGTCGGTCTTGAAGTCCTCATTGTTGGGGTTCTTCACATCCGCGCGTTGATCCTCGGGACTGCGTGTCTGCTTCGGCATGGCGTTCTCCTTTGGTGTGGGGTTGAGCCAACTCCAAACCTATGCACGCCTGCTCTGGAGGAAGCGCTCGGCCGGAGACCCGCCAGCCAGCGGACGCCTGCCCGGTCTCCAGACGACGAGGCGGGCCAAGTGCGGCGGGAGTGCGGGCAGCCTGCTGCCGACCTGCCCGCGAGTGAATAGCTCACGAGAGGAGGTGTCCCGGGTGCGAACGGTGACCTACGAACGGAGCGGTCGGACGAACACGGGTGCGCAGGCGGTGCGTGTGGAGGGGCTGCGCCACCTTCGGGTGCTGGAGCAAGGCGAGGAAATCATCGAGCGAGAGCTGACTCCAGCGGAGGTCTCCCGCCTGCTGCCCCTGATGGAGGAGGCGGCGAGCCAGCCCGCGCCCGCGGTGGTGGAACCCGAGGCAGGAGGGCCGGACGGACTGGCGGTGAGCCTGGCCTTCGAGGACGAGGAAGCGCCTCGAGTGCGCCTGGCGGCAAGGCGACTGCCGGCGAAGGGGGCGGGCTCCCCCTACGATGAACTCCTGGCGGAGCTGGACTCCCTGCTCACGTCCGAACTGCACGTGAAGGCGCCCAGACACGCGCACGCGGTGCTGCCCCACATGCTGCGCGTGGAGGAGTAACCGCCCGTCCACTGCCGCGTCCGCCTCCGAGCGGGCGCGAGCAGCCCAGTTGCGAGGCAACCGAGGGCGTGACAGACAGAGAAGATGGAGCGGGTTCGGTTCGGAGTCCACCGGACAGTGGGCGAGGCACGACTGCTGGCGGGAGCGCTGGAGGCAGCGGGGCTCTCGGTGCATGTGCGTGGGGAATCCCTGGCGCCACTGGGCGGAGAGATTCCGAGCACGGAGACCTGGGTGGAGCTGTGGCTGTGGCCGCACGAGGTGGAGGCGGCGCGACAGCTCGTGGCGGAGCTGGAGGAGAACCGGGAGGCGGCGAACCGGGAGGTGCGCTGCCCGCGCTGCCGAGAGGACAACCCGGGCAACTTCGAGCTGTGCTGGAGCTGCGGGCTGGAACTCCCCTCCACCGCCACACCGCGCCTGCGGGCGGTACCCTGAGAGGATGCAGGTGGAGACGGCCCCCCAGAGCCACGAGGCAGGAGCCAAGCCCGTGCGGCGGCGGTGGAGCCAGGCGTTTCGCAGCACGCTGGGAGTGTGTGCGGTCGCCCTGCTGATCCACCTGGTGCCGCTCTTCCTACCGCGCAACATGCCGGAGCAGGAGCTGGCGATCGCGCGAGCAACGCCGAACATGCAGAGCCGGGTGCGCCTGCTGGCGCCCTTGAAGGAACACCCGAAAGCCACGGGGGCGGAGCTGCGCGAGGCGGCCGAGCTGCTGTTGGAGGAGGCCCCAGCGGAGGCGCGTGAGCTGGTGGAGGAGGCGGAGCGGCGCGAGCCGGGCGCGGTGGAGACCCAGCTCCTCCGGGCACGAATCTGCCGGGTGGAGCGCATGGAGCGCTGTGTCCAGGAGTCCTTCGAGCGGGCGGTGCGAATGGCCCCGAGTGACGCGCGTCCGGACCTGCTGTGGGCGGACCTCCGAGAGAACGACGGAGATACGGCAGCGGCGCTGGAAGCAGTGACCCGCGCTCGGAGCAAGGCGCCCGGACAGACGGAGATCGAACTCCGCTACGCGCGCCTGTTGGGCGAGGTGGGACGGCACGGCGAAGCGGTGGCGGTGGTGCAGGCCCTGAGCCCGAAGCTCTCTCCCGTGTCCCTCTTGCTGGAGCTCGGCCAGGCGCAGCTGCGCGCGGGGCGGGATGTCGAGGCGAGGCGCCTCTTCGCCAAGGCGGTGGGAGAGTCGCCGCAATCGCCGGTGGCGCACTACCACCTGGGGGTGGCGCACTTCCGGCTGGGAGACATGGACGGAGCGGAGGAGGAGCTGCGAACGGCGGACCGGCTGGACGTCTCGAATCCACGTTCGCTGGCGGCGCTCTGTGCGATGCAGGTGAAGGCGGGCCAGCTGGACGCGGCGCGGGTGACGAAGATGGACCTGGAGCGGCGCTTCCAAGACCGGCGCGAGCTCATCCAGAGCGCCTGCCGCATGAGCCCCTGACGCCGAGACTCAAGGCTCGATGCCACGCATGTGGCGAAGGAGCTGAGCGGCGCGTTTGACCTCGAGGTCCACGGAGCCATCGGCGATCTCCGTCCGGACCACCGCCTGGAGAAAGGGCAACGCCTCCTCGGAGCGGCCCTGCCCGAACATCAGCTCCCCGAGCGCCAGACGTGCCTGGGTGAGCAGAACGAGGCTCTCCTCGGCCACGGCGGAGTCGATGGCATCACTGAGCGCGGACTCGGCGAGCTCTTCCTGCCCGCGGGAGAGCAGCTCCCTGGCGCGCTGAATATGTTCGAGGGTCTTCATGACGAGCAGCGCCCGGGACGAGGCAACCCGGGATGAGGTATCCCGGGGGATATGGACGAGTCGCGACTCATCGAGCTGGAACTCCGGTACATGCAGCAGTCCGAGCTGCTGCAGCAGCTCAGCGACGCGCTGTACACACAGCAGCGAACGCTGGATGCGCTGAAAGCGGAAGTGGAGCTGCTCAAGCGCAAGCTCGAGGGGGAGCCGGGGCTGGTGGACGCCCGCCAACAGGAGCGTCCACCGCACTACTAAGGCTCAGAACCGGTAGCCGAGCCGCAATCCCAGCGTGGGCTCCGGAGAGAGGTAGCCCACCTCAACGCCAAAGCTGAGCGAGCTTCCCTGGATGCCAAAACCAAAGGCTCCATGGGCGCGGAACGTGTCTCCCTCGAAGAGGATCCACGGTCCGACGAGGCCCTCGATGTAGACACGCCGGGTGAGGTTGGCGCGCAGCACCAGGTCGATGGGCACGCCGAGCGTGTTGGGCGTGGTGACAAGCAATGCGCCAAACCTGCCACCAATGTAGAGCGGCCCCGCCAGGTGGGTCTCGACACCAAGGGTGAACTGGAAGGTAGCGCTCTCCGTCAGCCAGTAGTCGGCGCCAAGCCCGAGCCGCAAGTTGGAAGCAGCTTCAGCGGGACTCGGGGCCAGCCAGAGAGCGAGCGCGAGGGCACCACCAGCACAAGGACGAAACAGATTCATTCGATGGCTCCTGGGATGCGAGAGGGAGCCGCACTCAATCAGGCCCAGGAGTCACTGACCACAAACTGTTGCGCGCCAGCTGTGCAAACGCTGACACGAACCGTATGGATAAAAAAAAACGCCCCTGGGGCCCAATGAAGGGCGCCAGGGGCGCAAGAAAAAAATCCGGCAGCGACCTACTCTCCCACGCGGTTTCCCGCGGAGTACCATCGGCTCTGGAGGGCTTAACTTCCGTGTTCGGGATGGGAACGGGTGTGACCCCTCCGACATAGCCACCGGAAAAATTGTGACAAGAGACATACGAAGGCAGAAAGGATTTGCTGCTGAGAAGAGAAGTTGTGCCGTGACTCTTCCGGGCCAGCGCAATGCGCCGGGCCTCGATCTTGGCCTCGAATCCCTTACTCCCCCGTAGGAATACGGGGAGCGTGCAAGAGATGAGGATAAAGTAAGCCGCACGAGCAATTAGTACCGGTTAGCTCAACGTGTTACCACG
>NZ_JAXIVS010000011.1:300000-377955 GCF_034259325.1 Hyalangium ruber
CAACGGGTTCGCCACGGTGGACATGCTGCTGTACGACATGCAGCTCAACAACCAGATCTCCGCCCACGATCGGAAGATCGCCCAGAAGCTGGCGCGGGTGCTCACCGGTGGTGACACGAGCCCCTCGGTGCTGCTGACCGAGGAGCGGATGCTGGAGCTGGAGCTGGAGGCCTTCCTGAGCCTGTGCGGCGAGGAGAAGACGCAGGATCGGCTGCAGTTCATGCTGGAGAAGGGCAAGCCGCTGCGGAACTAGCGCGAGGCCTTTATCCAGAGTCCCTAGAGCTTTTCGGAATGAAGACTGTGAATGCCCGGCTGCTTGCCGGGCGAGGAGACGCAAGATGGCCGGTCGAGTCGTGATTGCCAGCGCGGTGCGCACCCCGTTCACCCGCGCGCACAAGGGAGAGTTCAAGGACACGCGGCCCGATACGCTCGCGGCCCACGTCATCAAGGAAGCGGTGGCGCGGGTACCGGGGCTGAAGCCGGCCGACGTGGAGGACGTGATTCTCGGCTGCGCCATGCCGGAGGCGGAGCAGGGGATGAACGTCGCTCGCCAGGCCGCGCTGCTGGGCGGGCTGCCGGACACGGTGCCGGCGATGACGATCAACCGCTTCTGCTCGTCGGGCACGCAGTCGATCGCCCAGGCGGCGCAGGCGATTCAGGCGGGGATGATCCAGGTGGCGGTCGCCGGCGGCACCGAGTCGATGACGATGGTGCCGATGGGTGGCAACAAGGTCAGCGCCAACCCGGAGATCATGGAGAAGTACCCCGAGGTGTACACCTCCATGGGCGTGACGGCGGAGAACATCGCCAGCCGCTACAGCGTGAGTCGGGAGGACGCGGACAAGTTCGCCTACGAGTCCCAGCGCAAGGCGGCCACGGCCCGCGAGCAGGGGAAGTTCAAGGAGGAGATCCTCCCCATCGCCACGACGTACTACGACGAGGACGGCAAGGCGAAGCAGGTGACGGTCTCGGTCGACACCATCCTGCGGCCGGACACGACGCTGGAGGGCCTGGCGAAGCTGCGGCCGGCGTTCAACGCCAAGGGCGTGGTGACGGCGGGTAACGCCTCGCCGCTGACGGATGGCGCGGCGGCGGCGGTGGTGATGAGCGAGGAGAAGGCGAAGTCGCTCGGGGTGAAGCCGCTGGGCTACTTCCTGGACTTCCAGGTGGCGGGCGTGCCGCCGGAGATCATGGGCGTGGGGCCGGTGCCGGCGGTGAAGAAGCTGCTGGCGAAGAACAACCTCAAGGTCGAGGACATCGACGTCTTCGAGCTGAACGAGGCGTTCGCGGCGCAGGCGCTGCACTGCATCCGGGAGCTGGGCATTCCGCTGGAGAAGGCGAACCCGAACGGCGGCGCGATCGCCCTGGGCCACCCGCTGGGCGTGTCCGGCGCGCGGCTGGTGGCCACCATCCTGTACGAGCTGAAGCGCCGTAACGGCCGCTACGGCGTCGTCACCATGTGCATTGGTGGCGGCATGGGCGCCGCGGCGCTCATCGAGGTGGCGAAGTAGCCCGCTGCTGACAGGTGTGCTGTCCTGACACGGCCTCTCCCGCATTCCGGGAGGGGCCGTGGCTTTTATGAGGGAGCGCTGATGCGAAAGCGTACGAGGGGAATGGATGAGCTCCCCTGAGCTTCGCTGGCGCATGGCGCGGGTGCTGGGCGTGTCGGCGGCGCTGCTCGTGCCCCTCTTCTGGGTGCCCCGCATCATGGCGGGGGATCTGCTCAGCCATGTGTACAACGCGTGGCTCTCGCTCGAGCTGAAGCGCCAGCCTGTCCCCGGGCTGGTGACGGCGTGGCAGTACAGCAATGTGCTGGTGGACTGGGTCCTCACGGGCTTGATGGAGGTGCTCGGGCCCGTGTGGGCGGAGCGGCTCACCGTGGCGGTCTGCGTGCTCGTGTTCTTCTGGGGGGCCTTCGCGTTCTTGGCGGAAGTGAGCGGGCGCGCCCCGACGCATCTCATCCCCGTGCTGGCGGTCCTCGCTTACGGCTGGGTCTTCCACATGGGGTTCTTCAACTTCTACGCGTCGCTGGGGATGTGCCTGCTCGCGCTGGCGCTCCTCCGGCGGCGGAGCGGGTGGGCGCGGGGGTTGGCGCTGGGACTGGGGGGATTGGCCGTGCTGGCGCATCCGCATCCGGTGCTCGCTGCGGTGTGCTTCGCTGGTTACCGAGCCCTGGCTGAGCGGTTGACGCCTCGGAGGCGAGCGGGCCTCTTTTCCCTTTCCGTGGTGGGGTTGGCTGTGGTGCCCCTGGTGTTGCGCCGCCTGACCCGGACGATGTGGGACCCTGAGCAGTTCTTCAATGCGCTGGGGGTCGACCAGGCCTGGGTCTTCGGCAGGGCCTTCGGATGGGTATCTTTGGGGCTGCTGGGCGTGTGGGGCGTATGGCTGGTGCGGCGCATCCGCGAAGAAGGAGGTCGGGCCTTCGTGGAGCGGCCCGAGGTGCAGTTGTATGCGCTCGGTGTGGTGGCGGTGGTGGCGCTACCCACGGCGGTGGTGATGCCGGACCCGCCGGTGGTGCTCTCGTTCATCGCCGAGCGTCTGTCCCTTTGGGTGGCCGTGGTGGGCTGGGCCGTGGTGGGAGCGGTGGTGCCTCGGCGCTCCGAGGTGGTGCTGGTCTCCGCGGTCGCGGTGCTGTTCTTCGGGCTCCTGCTGCGCGAGCACCGCGCGCTGTACCGCATGGAGAAGGACATGGGGCAGGTGCTGGAGCAGCTCCCTCCAGGGCAGCGCGTGGTGTGGGTGGCGCCGCTGCGGGATGAGCGGGTTCCCGCGCTGCTGCATCTGATCGACCGTGCGTGCATCGGGCGCTGCTACAGCTACGCCAACTATGAGCCGCCCACCCGGGTCTTTCGTGTGCGTGCCACAGGCCCCAACCCCTGGGTAATGCACCGCTACGAGGATGTCGTGGCGGCGCTCCAGGGGGAGTACGTCGTGCAGGCGCAGGATGCTCCCGTATGGGCGCTGAGGGCTTGTTCGGGAGGTCGGTTGGTGCTCGGGGGCCCTCTCCGGGAGGGAGAACTGGCGCGTCCTCGCTGTCCGAGCGAGCGTCCCTGAAAAGAGGCTTTGCGCAAGGCCGCGCTATGCTGCGTCCGTTCTCCTCCTAGGTCCCTGGCCATGTCCCCAACCGTCGCGGTCCTGATCCCCTGCCTCAACGAAGAGGTGGCCATCAGCAAGGTGGTGAGTGACTTCCGCGCCGCGCTGCCCGAGGCCACTGTCTACGTGTACGACAACGCCTCGACGGACCGCACCGCCGAGGTGGCGCGCGCGGCGGGGGCGGTGGTGCGGGTCGAGCCCGTGCGCGGCAAGGGCAACGTGGTGCGCCGGATGTTCGCGGACGTGGAGGCGGACGTGTACGTGCTGGTGGATGGCGACGACACGTACCAGGCCTCGGCCGCGCCGAGGTGCGTGGAGTGGCTCGTTCGGGAGCAGCTGGACATGCTCAACGTGGCGAGGGTGACGGAGATCGAGGCCGCCTACCGGCGCGGGCATCGTTTTGGCAACGCGATGCTGACGGGCATGGTGGCCACGCTGTTCGGCAACCGCTTCCGGGACATCCTCTCGGGCTACCGCGTCTTCTCGCGCCGCTTCATCAAGTCGTTCCCGGCGCTCGCCGCTGGCTTCGAGATCGAAACCGAGCTGACGGTGCATGCGCTTGAGCTGCGCATGCCGGTGGCGGAGGCGGAGGCCGTCTACAAGGACCGCCCGGCTGGCTCGGCGAGCAAGCTGCGCACGTTCAGTGACGGTTGGCGGATCCTCCGCATGATCCTTCGGTTGTTGAAGCAGGAGCGACCACTGCTCTTCTTCTCGGTGCTCGCGGGCTTGCTGGCACTGGTGGCGGTAGTGCTCGCGGTGCCGATCTTCATCACCTTCCACGAGACGGGGCTGGTGCCCCGGTTGCCCACGGCGGTGCTCTCCACGGGCATCATGATGCTGGCGTCCCTGAGCCTGGCGTGTGGACTGGTGCTCGACACCGTCACGCGCGGACGGCAGGAACTCAAGCGCCTGCACTACCTGGCCATTCCCGCCGTGGGACAGCCCGAGGCTGCGCCCGTGCGTCGTGGCGTCGAACCCAGCCACGCACAGGTGGGCTGATTTCCTGAGTAGAGCTTCAGCTTGAGGCGGGCTTCTTTCCTCCATCCCCCATGGAGTCCCAAGCAGGCGAGGGAATGAACCTTCGGAGGTTCATTTCACGTGAGTAGAGGACGTGGTGGTACTGGCCTGCGATCCGCACAAAGGTGCCATCGGGCGGAGCAGGGTGATTCTTCAACCAGGCTTCCGCCTCTTCTCGCGTATCGAACGAAGCCGCTAGGGGAGGGGGCGCGTCTGATTCCCTCTGCTGGAGATAGTCCACGAAGGCGTATCGCTGGCCCGTCGAGGTGATGAAGAGAATCGCGTCGATGGCAACCGCGAGGAGTTCCTGCTCTTCCGCAGACGGGTTCTCTGCCCGGAGTCGCGCAAGGAGGTCCATCACTCTCACGGGGAGTTCATGCGCACTCATGCAAGCACCGACGGGCATTAGTGGTGGCGTTTCAATCAATCCACCGCGTTATCTGTCTCCGTGATTTCACGGGGAACTCAGTGCAGGGTCGGCTCTGCCTCTTTGACGGGCACCCCGGCCATGCGCAGCACTCGGAGCGCGTTGGTGGTGTCCACCACGCCCTGACGGAGCTTGTAGTCGAACACCATCTTTCCGTCCTCCAGGTGGTCCCGGAAGTGGACGTTCACCACGTGCGCGCCGGGTTCATTCGCCAGCTCCGCCAGCGATAGATCGTGCGTCGTCACCGCTCCGCAAGCCCCCGTTCCCAGGAGCAGCCGCAGCACCTCGCGCGAGGCGATCTGCCGCTCGCGCGTGTTCGTGCCCAGGAGGATTTCATCCAGCAGGAACAGCGCTTGTCCCTTCGCTGTGGCGGCCGCGTCCAGCACCGCCTTGATGCGCTGCACCTCCGCGTAGAAGTAGGACACGCCACGCTCCAGCGAGTCCTTCACCCGCATGCTCGTGAGCACGTGTAGCGGTGACACCGTGAAATCCCGTGCGCAGACGGGCGCCCCGGCCAGTGCCAGCACCACGTTGGTGCCCACCGCCCGCATCAGCGTCGTCTTGCCCGACATGTTGGAGCCGGTGATGAGCAGCCCGTGACGCGGCCCCGGCAGGGACACATCGTTCGGCACCGGGTTGTCCAGCAGCGGGTGACCGAGCTCCTTCGCTTCCACCCGTGGGCCCTCGGCCACCAGCGTGGGCCAGCAGAAGACCGGCCGATCATGCGCGAAGCCCGCGAGGCAGGAGAGCGCCTCCAACTCAGCCAGTGCCTCGAACCAGCCCCGGACCTCCTTGCCGTGCCGAGCGCGCCAGTTCTCCAGCGCGAAGAGCGCATGCACGTCCCAGAGCGTGAACAGGTGTACCAGCGGGTGGAACTGGTGCCGCTTGAACTCGACGAATGAGTACAGCCGGCTGAACCGGTGGAAGTGCGTGGAGACTGGCGGCTCGCCCGCACGCTGCAGCCCGGACTGGAGCCGCTGAAGCAACGGGTGGTTCAGCTCCTGGCGCTCGATGCGGGAGAAGAGGGGCGCGTACCGCACGAAGCCGTGCTCGCCCGCGGACAGGCTCTCCTCCATCTGCCGCAGCGTGCGGCGCGTGGCCAGTACCACGCCCAACTGCGCGAACAGACCCACCCACCACAGCCAGCGCGGTCCCACCTCGAACTGTCCCAATACGTAGAGCGCGAGCGTGAGCGGAGGCAGCACCAGCGCCACCGGTCGCGCCCAGCGGATCGACTGGAGCGAAGGGCCCGTCTCCGCCCAGCGGATGAACAGGCCCGGGTCCGCCTTCTCTCGGGACACGTCTCTCGCCTCTACGCACACGTCCTGTCGGAAGTCGATGAGTGGGGCCAGCTCCCTCGCCGCGCCCTGTCGCGCGACCACCTCTTCCGCAGGAGCCGGAGCCGCCAGCCAGGAGGCGAGGCGCTCTTCCCCCGTCCGGGTCGCTGTTTCGTTCATCAGCTGGAAGAGGCTGGCCTGCCCGAAGACATCCAAGTCCGGGGAGTACAGGTGGGAGGGCGAGGCGAAGCGCTCACCTCGCTCCGCGAACTCACGCCACGCGCCGCTCAGTCGAGCCAACCCGCGCTCATTCAACGTGACGTACAGCCGCTCCCGGGCCTCCCGGCGGAAGACGTAGTGGTGCAGCACGGCGAGCACCGCATAGAACGCGACCGCTCCGCCCACCGCCCACCAGTAGGACTTCGGCAGCTTCCCGAAGAGGACGAGGCCCGCGATTCCGGCCGCCGCCAGGAACGCCAGGCCGCGCAGGTTCGCATAGCGCGCGCTGACCCGGTCCAGCTCCGCCAGCTTCGCTTGGGCGATGGCGCGACGATCGGTGTACGTGTGCTGCGGAGAAGAATCGGAGGAGGCAGTCATAGGGCCCAGGTTCAAGAGGCTGGGGCCGGGAAGATAACGACGCTCGGGGCCTTGTGGGGGCCCGTCTGTGCCTGAACCCTCCAAAAGCACGAAGGGCCCAACCGCTGCACGCGGCCAGGCCCCTTCGTGTTCGTTCGTTCGTTCGTTCGTTCGGGAAGAGGCGTTCTCTACTTCTCCTTGCCAGCGATCTTCCGCAGCGCCTTCTGGTCACGCACGCAGAGGATGCGGCCCACGTTGCCCAGCACGCCGTCACGCTTCATCTCGTTGATGAGCGTCGACACGAACGAGCGCGAGGCGCCCACCAGATCCGCCAGGTCCTGCTGGGTGATGCCGCGCAGGTCGGTCTCACCGCCGTGCGGGCAGCGCTCACCGTGCGCCTCCACCAGCGTCAGGAGGGTGTCGGCCAGCCGCGCCGGAACCTCCTTGAAGGTCAGCCCCAGCACGCGCTTGCGCAGGGCACGCACGCGCTCGGCGTACGCACGCACCACGTCCAGCGCCAGGGCAGGCCGCGCCTCGAGCTGCGCGCGGAAGTCACGGCCCTCGATGGACCACACCTCGGCCTCGCCCGAAGCGATCGCCATCTCCTCGATGGACGTGCCCTCGGGACGGAACACCTCGCCGAAGATCTCCCCGGGGCGAAGGATGCTCACCACCGAGCGGGTGCCGTTCTTGCCTACCCGCATCAGCCGCACGCGGCCCGACTTGAGCAGGTACACGCGGTCCGTCGTGTCGCCGTAGCGGTAGATGACCGAGTTGTGCGGGAACGACTCGACCTTGAAGTAACCCTTGAAGTCGATCGCCTCCTGGCCAGGGACGATCTTGTTGGCGGTCACCATCATGCCGGAGCTGGTGGTCTGCAGCGGGGCAACG
Organism: Hyalangium ruber; assembly: GCF_034259325.1. NCBI lineage: Bacteria > Pseudomonadati > Myxococcota > Myxococcia > Myxococcales > Archangiaceae > Hyalangium > Hyalangium rubrum. The sequence continues at coordinate 307,279 of NZ_JAXIVS010000011.1, forward strand.
ACATTGGAACCGATGGGGCCGAGGGGACGGTTGAAGCCGTGCATTTGGGTCACTCCTGCGTGAGGTGGGTTGGCTGCTTCCCGAGCAACGAACGCAGGACCTCTTTTCCAAGGATTGTGCCAACCCGGGAATGAAATGCCGCCGGGGTAACAAACCCAAGAATGCTGGGTACTTAGCGCTACAGGTTGAAATCCCCGGCTCCGCTGTGTCCGAAATTTGAAACGGAACGTTCAAACAGTCTGATCAACGTGAACGAAACGTTCAATCCGGGGAGGGCTTTGTTCCGGGACCGACAGTGTCCGGCCGGAGACGGGCACGCCAAGCAACTCAGCCCTGTCCACCCAATGACGAGGGGAGTCCCTGAGAAAGCCCGAATTTCTGGAGCTTACGCTCGAGGGTCGGCCGGCTGATGCCGAGGATCTGGCACGTCTTGCCTTTATGACCCTTGGTCACCGCCATGGCGCGCTGGATGAGCATGCGCTCGGCCTCTTCCAGCGTGGGAATCTGGCTGACGTCGTCCACCGGCGGCGCGGCGAGCAGCTGCGCCAGGGGCAGGGCGGGCTGGCCGGGCTCGGAGATCCCCGGCTCCAGGGCGGGGAGATCGTCTCCCAGCAGCACCTCGCCGGGAGCGAGCACCACGGCGCGGGTGAGCACGTTCTCCAGCTCGCGCACGTTGCCGCGCCAGGGCAGCGCCTTGAGGTGCTCGAGCACCTCGGGCGGCACGCGGGTGACGCGCTTGTGGACCTTCTCGTTGATGCGCTCCAGCAGGTGATGCACCAGCGGGGGGATGTCGTCGCGCCGCTCGCGCAGGGGCGGGATGTGGAGGGTGATGACCTTGAGGCGCTGGTAGAGGTCCTCGCGGAAGCGCCCGGCGGCCACCTCATCGGCCAGGTGACGGTGCGTGGCGGCGATGACGCGCGCCCGTAGCTTCACGCGCTTGACGCCACCGACGCGCTCGAACTCGCGCTCCTGCAGCACGCGCAGCAGCTTGGCCTGGAGCATCAGCGACATGTCGCCGATTTCGTCCAGGAAGACGGTGCCGTCCTCGGCCAGCTCGAACTTGCCCAGCTTGGTGGAGGTGGCGCCGGTGAAGGCGCCCTTCTCGTGGCCGAACAGCTCGCTCTCCAGCAGCGTGTCCACGATGGCCGAGCAGTTGATGCCGATGAAGGGCTTGGACTCGTCGTACGAGTAGTTGTGGATGACGCGGGCGAACAGCTCCTTGCCCGTGCCGCTCTCGCCGTTGATGAGCACCGTGGCCCGGCTGCTCGTGACTTTGCCGATCTCCTTCACCAGCTGCTGCATCAGCGGGCTGGTGCCGACGATGTCGCCCAGGCGCGCCGCGGTGCTCTCGACGCTCATCGAGGCGGCGCGGCGTGAGAGCTGCCGGTACTCCAGCGCCCGGTCCACGACCAGGTCCAGCGCCGCCGGGTCCGAGAAGGGCTTGTGGATGTAGTCGAACGCCCCGGCCTTCATGGCCCGGATCGTCGTCTCCATGTCGTGGTGCGCCGTGACGAGGATGATGCGCGCGTCACCGCACAGCGCCTTCATCTCCTCGATGATCTCCAGGCCGCTGCGGTCCGGCAGCATCATGTCCAGGATGACCACGCTGGGCATGGCCTCCTGGGCGGCCTTGAGGCCGGCGCCGGCGCTCGTGGCCGTCACCACATGGTAACGCGGTGCGCCATCCTGGAGGATCTCCTCGAAGTGCATCTGGAGGTTCTCCAGGAGGCCCACGTCGTCATCGATGATGAGAAGGGTCTCCATGCGGCTCTGTCACAAGGCGAAGGTGAGCGTGAACACCAGGCCCGGCTCCGCACTTCCCTCGGCGGAGAGATCTCCCCCCTGATTGAGCATGACACGCCGGAGCGCCGCCAGGGAGAGCCCCGCCCCGCGCGCCAGGCGAGAGCCGAAGGGTTCGAACAAGGTCCCTCGCTCCTCAGGCGGCAGAGCGGCGGCCGAGTCCGTGAAGACCATGAGGGGCTGGCCCGCGGGCCCGTGCCGTAGGTGGACCGTGATGTGGGAGTCCTCGGTCTGGCCCATGGCGATGTTGAGCAAGAGCTGGGCGAGCACGGGCCGCAGTCGGGTGCCATCCACCTGCACCCGGGGCAGGTCCGGCTCCTCTTCTATTTTGAGTTCGATGCGGCGCTCGGCCAGCTCCGGCGCCACCATGGCCTGGGCCTCCTGCACGACGGAGCGCAGCGGCTGGGGCTCCAGGCGGGGCACGCTGTCGCGGCCATACTCGGACAGGAGCCAGAGCATCCGCTCCATGGTGCGGATCTCCCGGTTGGCGATGGTCAGCCGGCGCTTGTCCCGGTCCGACAGCCCCGTGTTCCGCTGGAGCGTCTGCACCGCCATCTTCACGGAGCTCAATGGGTTGCGGATCTCATGGCTCAGCGAGGAGGAGAGCTTGGAGATCTGCACCGGCGGGGCGCCCTCGAGAAGGAGGTCCAGGTCCTGGATGACGGCGATGGCCTCGTCCCCCTCCATTCCGAGCACCAGTCGCAGCGGGGAGTGCTCCTCGCCGCCGAAGCGGGCGGAGATGAACTCCACGGCGCGGCGGTTCTCCCGCGCGCGCGCATCCAGCTCCCGCGCCTTTTCGGGAGAGATGCCGAGCGCCACGTGGATCGGGGCGTCCAGCAGCTCCGCGGTCGGGCGGTGGAGTAGGGCAGGGCAGTCGCCCTCGATACGGGTAACCCGCAAGGTCGGAGACCAGGCGAGCTGAACGGCTTGTAAGAGCTGGGCGTTCATTTGTGGCACCGGAACATACCGAGTAACCTTCCGCTCTGTCCCCATGCACAGTGCCGCTCGTTTTCCGAAGCATCTTGTTTCGAGCTTCCTGTTTTTGTCCGGGGCCACGGCTCTGGTCTATGAGCTCGTCTGGTCCAAGTACCTGGCCAATGTCCTGGGCAATAGCGGGCAGGCCCACGCCGTGGTGCTGGCTACCTTCATGGGCGGGCTGGCGCTCGGTGCCTACGTCTTCGGGCGCACCGCGGACCGGGTGAAGAACCCCCTGCGCATGTACGGCCTGCTGGAGCTGGGGGTGGGCCTCTATGTCTTCCTGTTCCCCTCGGTGCTGGAGTTCCTGAGCGCGGCGTACCTGGCCGTGGCGGTGAACATGCCCGAGGGCGTCCGGGTGGTGCCCAAGCTGGTCCTGGCGGCGCTCTCGCTGGTGGTGCCCACCATGCTGATGGGCGGCACCCTGCCGGCGCTGGTGCGGCACTTCTCCTCCAAGCTCTCCCACGTCCAGCGCGAGCTGGCGCGCCTGTACGCCATCAACAGCCTGGGCGCCGCGATGGGCGTCTTCCTGGCGGGCACCACCCTGGTCCCCGCCATGGGCCTGGCCGTGTCGTCGCGGATCGCCGCGGCCCTCAACATCCTGCTGGCGCTGGTGGCCATCGTCGTGGCGCGCCGCTACCCGCCCGCCCAGTCCGCGGAGGCCGCCGCCTCTCAGGAGGCTTCCTCGGAGGAGGGGGACAACGTCTCTTATCCCCGGCTGGCGGTGCGTGCCGCCCTGGTGGGGGTGATGCTCTCCGGCTTCACCTCGATGCTCTACCAGGTGACGTGGATCCGGCTGCTGACCATCGTCCTGGGCGCCTCCACCTATGCCTTCACCCTCATCCTGACCGCCTTCATCCTCGGCATCGGCCTGGGCAGCTTCTGGCTGATGACCCGGAAGGGGAAGGGTGACCTGCTGCGCCTGTTCGGCCACCTGCAGGTGGGGCTGGTGCTCAGTGTGTGCGTGGCGCTGCCGCTCTACGTCCGGCTGCCGAACCTCTTCAGCAACGCCCAGTGGTTGATGAACCACACGGCGGATGCCTGGTCGCTCTACCAGATCATCACCTTTGGCTTCTGCTGCGTGGTGCTGCTGGTGCCTACCTTCTTCATGGGCGCGGCCTTCCCCGCCGCGGCGCGCGTGGCCACCGCCAAGGTGGAGGAGGTCGGCCGCGAGCTGGGCGGCGTGTACCTGTGGAACACCGTAGGCACCATCCTGGGCTCGGCCCTGGGCGGTCTGGTGCTCATGCCGTGGTGGGGCATGGAGGGCAACTTCATCGCCGGCGTGGTGGGCAACCTCCTGGCCGCCGGTGCCGCCTTCTACGCCTCGCCCCAGCGCCCCGCGAAGCCCCTGCGCGCCTTCGGTGGGCTGGGTGTGGGGCTGGCCGCCGGTGTCATCTTCCTAGTGGCCATGAATGGCTGGGCCGTGACGCTGTCGGGCATCGCCCAGGTCCGCGTGCCGCGCCACAAGCCGCCGGCCTACCAGTCCCAGGTCGACTGGTTCCAGCGCGACGTGAAGGCTCAGTTCTACCAGGACGACACCTTCGCCAGCGTGCTCGTGGGTCAGCTCAACGAGCACCGCTTCATGCGCATCAACGGGAAGATCGACGCCTCCAATGGCGACGACACCGAGACGATGGTGCTCGCCGGTCACCTCGGCATGCTGCTGCACCCGCGTGAGCCGGAGAACGCGCTCGTGGTGGGCGCCGGCGCCGCCATCACCACCGGCTCCATGCTCGCCCACCCGGTCAAGCACCTGGACATGGTGGAGATCTCCCCCGCCGTCATCGAGGCGGCGCGCCTGTTCAAGGACGACAACCGCAACGCCGTCGATGATCCGCGCACGCACGTCCACGTCGACGACGCGAAGACCTTCATGGCCCTGGCGCCGCGCAAGTACGACCTGATCGTCAGCGTGCCGTCCAACCCCTGGGTGGCCGGCGTCTCCGGTCTCTTCACGCGCGACTTCTTCCAGACCGTGGACAAGCACCTGGCCGACGATGGCGTGCTGGTGCAGTGGATCCACACCTACGAGAGCAGCCGGGACCTCATCCGCCTCGTCGTCCGGACCATGCGTGACACCTTCCCGCACGCCACCACGTGGCTGGGGCCCAGCGACATCATCCTCGTGGCCAGCCGCAAGCCGCTGTCGCTCGATCAGCAGAAGGTGATCGCCCGCATGGCCCGCCCGGACGTGAAGGAGGACCTCGCCCGGGTGGACATCCACGATCTCTTCACCTTGCTGTCCAAGCAGATCCACAGCGAGGAGGGGCAGCTCGAGTTCGCCGGGCCCGGCCCCATCAACACCGACGACCACAACATCCTGGAGTACTCCTCGCCCATCGCCTTCTTCATCGGCCGGCAAGAGGTGCGCGTGCGCGACGAGCGCCGGGGCGCCGACGGCGGCAAGCGGCTCTGGGTCCACCGCTACATGGAGGAGAACCCGCCCACCGTCGAGCAGCTCGCCCGTCTCCACCGCAACCTCGAGCGCTTCCACGCGGCCAATGATCCGCTCGTCCGAGGCGCCGCGGACCGCTGGCACGCGCTCGCGCCGGACAGCCCCGAGGCCGCCCTGGCACTCGCCAAGTCGGCGCTGGCCACCTCGGATCTCGCCCTCTCCCAGTCCCTGCTGGAGCCGCTGATCAACCAGGGCCAGCGAGAGCCGAAGTTCGTCATCCCGTGGCTGAAGCTGGCGACGGCGCGCTCCTGGGGCGCTCGGACCGTGTGGACTCCCAACCTCGGCGCCTCCGCGGCCGCCGCCCTGGGACGGCAGGTCGCCGCTGATCATCCTCAGAACGCGGAGCTGGCTCAGGCGCTGCGCGGGCTCTGCGAGGCGCTGCCGGCCTCCGATTGCCCTGATCAGAAACCCGCTTCCGGGCCCGCCGTGGCGGCTCCGATGGAACCCTGAAAACCCAAAAGATCCCGTAAAACTGCAGAAATCCGTGAGATCCCAAGGGCTTACATGTATCCTCCCGTTGACGGATAGTGAGGTTGCCGGGATTCCTTTACTGTCCTTTCACCCTCGAGCAGCAAGGGTGCCGTTCCCCACCCCAAACCCTCCGCAGGAGTTACCCCATGAAGGCGCTCAACAAGAAGCAGATGCTCCGCAAGGCCCGTGGTCAGGGCATGACCGAGTACATCATCATCGTGGCCCTGATCGCCATCGCCGCCATCGGCGTCATCACGCTGTTCGGCGACAACATCCGCAAGCTGTTCGGCGCCTCCGCGTCGGCCCTCGCCGGTAACGATGACGTGACCAACGATGGTCAGACGGCCGAAGAGGAGCTGAAGAAGAAGACCATGAAGAACTTCGGCATGAACAACACCTACAACTGATCGTAGGTGTCGTGAAGCCGCGGGGTGGGGTCGCCTGGCTCAAAAGCCGGTGGCTCCACCCTTCGTCTTTTGCGGGCTCGGGCGGCGTTCAGCCCCTGGGCCGCGAGGCGATTCGGCGACGGTAGAGGATGAGCGCCGCGAGCCCCCCACAGGTCAGCAGGGAGACGGCGAGCCCCAGCCGGAAGCTCCACGGGTGGTACTCGAACCGGATCCGGTGCGTCCCCGTCGGAGTACGCACGGCCCGCAGGGCGTAGTTGGCGCGGTGGATGGGCACCGGCGCCCCGTCGAGCGTGGCCTTCCAACCGGGGTAGTGGGTGTCGCTGAGCACGAGGTAGCTCTCGTCACAGGCCTCGGCTTCCACCTCCAGGTGCTGGGCGCCTGAGTCCACGATTCGCGCTTGGCCGTCGCATGCGGGACGATCCAGTGGCTCGCCCGTGGCAAGGAACGCCGTGCGCCGGAAGGGTTGGGAGGGCGCACGCACCGCCGCGAGCGCTTCTTCGTCGTGTACTACCCTGGCCTGCTGCACCAGGAAGGCGCGCGGCAGGGCCGTGCGGGAGCGGGAGAGGGTGACGCCATCCTCGAGCTGGTGGAGCAGCTCCAGGTCCGCGAACGGAGGAGGGCCCCGGCGTATATATAAGGTGACGCCGGTCAGGTCGTACACGCTCCGCTCCCGCGCGTACTGGAGCAGCTCGCTGTAGGCGGGCTCGGGCGCGCCGTAGCCCTCGAGCGCGGGCAGGTGCTCCTCCACGAAGCGGTTGGGGACGAGCCAGTCGATGCTCCGCTCGATGATGACGCCCACCTGGGCCGTTGCCTCGGGCTCCATGATGCCGGCGCTCACTCGGCCCTCGAAGGGCTGGGGCAGGTACGGCCGGAGCGCCGAGGCGTGGTCGAGGCTCCGGAAGGGAGCGTGCTTCGGCAGGCCCAGGAACTGGTGCGCTGCCACCAGCTCCAGGACGGTGAGCACCGCGACCGCGTGACGTACCCGGCGCGGGCGTCCGAAGGTGGAGGGCAGCAGGAGGAAGATGACCGCCGCGAGCCCCCAGAAGAGCAGGGGCCAGATGACGCCGTTCTGGGCCATCTCGCGCAGGGGCAGGCGCCGCACCACGGGGCCGCTGATGGCCAGCGCCACGCCCATCCCCACGAAGGCCAGGGCGGCCTTGAGGCGGGAGGCCCCCACGCGCCGGGCGAACCGTCCCAAGGCATCCAGCCCGAAGCCGGACAGCACCGAGAGGCAGAAGGCGGCGCCCACGAAGTATTTGGACGGATAGCGGAACAGCGAGAAGGGCGGGATTTGCAGCGCCCAGGTCGCGGGTGGGAAGTGGCGCCCGAGGCTCAGCAGCGCCAGCAGCAAGGCTCCTACCGCCAGCGGCCGGGCCCGCCGGGGACCCCAGACGGCGCCCACGAACCCGAGGGCACAGGGCAGCGCCCCAAGGAACTGGTTGAGGATGAACCACTGATCCTGGCCCCAATAGGTGTCACGCGGCCAGTCCGCCAGTGGCCACACCGCGGAGAGGAGCTGCGGCCACGAGGTGGACCAGGTCAGCCGCTGCTTCGCGAAGGCCTCCGCATCCATGCGCAGCGAGTTCATCGCGAACTCCGCGGCCGGCAGCAGCGCCACCGCCGCCACGGCCCCCGCCAGCGCCAGCCCGAGCGCCACGGGGACCGCCCGCGCCACATATCGCCCCGGAAGCCTTGGCCTCGGCAGCGACAGCAGGCACAGCAGCCCCTGCCAGAGCGTCGTCTCCGGTGAGCCGGCCAGCACCGAGAGTGCCGTGAGCGCGGTGAGCCGGGCCACGTTCGCGGCGCTCGGGGCCAGCGCCGTGGTGCGCGCCGCATGGAGGATGAAGCCGCTCCAGGCCGCCGCGTCGACGACGTTCTGCTGGATGCTCAGCGTCGTCATCATCGGGCACAGGCCGAACGTGGCGCCGGCCACCATCGCCGCGGGCCAGGACACCCGAAGCTGGCGCGCCAGGAGGAACACCCCCACGGCCGCCAGCGCGACGTGGAACAGGTGCAGCACCGTCATCCCCGCGATGGGCCCGGCGAGCAGCACCGCCAACCATCGGGGCGGATAGAAGACCTGGGAGTAGAGCGTGGCCGCGAAGGGCTGGCCCAGGCGCAGGTAGGGCGTCCACAGCGGCAGCTCGCCCGCGCGCAGCGACTCCAGGAGGAAGGCCGAGTCCGGGAAGAAGATGCGGAACACCTCCCGCCCCGCCAGCAACTGGCCGGCGAGCACCGGGTGGTAGACCAGGGCCATCACGGCCAGCAGTCCGCAGGCGCTCAGGACGACGCGGCGAGGAGGTGTCAGAAGGGCCACGGCCCTCGGTATACCCGGTTCTCCGCTTGGGGCGCCCCTCGTCCATGCTAAGACGAGGCGTCCATGGAAGGCCGCCTCCTCCTCAAGAACTGCGCCGTGTTCCGGGCGGACGGTCGGGTTCGCACCGGCATGGCCCTGGTGGTGCAGGAGGGCCTCATCCGCCGCGTGGCTCCGGACGCCGAGGTGCCCGTCCTCCCCGGCGACTGGGAGGTGGCGTGCCGGGGCCGGCTGGTGTCTCCGGGGCTCGTGGACTGCCACACGCACATGGTTGGCGGCCAGCTCCTGCCCCCCACGGGCAACTTCCTGCTGCGCGCGCCGAACAACCGCCTGGAGCGGCGCAAGCACGTGGCCTCGCTCCTGACGGTGGGAGAGGTGGAGGCGCTCACCCGCTTCGCCATCGCCCGGGCGCTTCGGGACGGCATCACCCTGGCGGTGGAGCACCTGGAGGCGCCCGCGGATGTCGCGGGAGCGCTCACGGTCCAGGCGCGCGCGGCCGAGCAGCTCGGCATTCGGTTGGTGACGGGCCACCTCACCCACAGCCTCTCCGGAGAGGCCTCCGCCCGGGAGTGCCTCGAGGGGAATACGGACTTCGCGCGGCGCTACCGCGCCCACCCGCTGGTGCGGGGCGCCCTGGGCTTCCAATCGTCCCATACCTGCGAGGAAGACCTCCTGCGCCGGATCGCCACCCTGTCCGAGGAGCTCGACGCGCCCGTCCTGTTCCACCTCGCCGACGGGCAGGACGATCTCACCGCCACCTATGAGCTGTACGGCAAGCGCGTGGTGCCACGGCTGGACGAGCTGGGGCTGCTGAGCTCGCGCTCCATCGCCGCGCGGGCGCGCACCGTCGATGCTGGGGAGGCCCGGCGGCTGTCGGACACGGGCACCTTCGTCGCGATCAGCCCCCGCGCGCAGCTCACCGCCGAGCGCATCGGCGACTCGCTGGAGGCGCTGCTCACGCTGCCGCCCCTGATCGGGTTGGGCACCAGTGGCCAGGGCACTCTCTGGGAGGAGGCGCTGGCGGCCCTCGTGGGCTTGATGCGGATCTCCCGCGCCGGCCGCCTGCCGGATCCGGACGGGATGCTGGCGCAGTTGCTGGTGAGCGGCCCCGCGGAGCTGTGTACCCGCTTGTACCGGCTGCCCTCGGGCGGAGTGGAGGAGGGCTCCATCGCCGATCTGGTGGTGTACGACAGCGTGCCCACCTCGGACCCGGAGACGGGCTACTCACCGCACCTGCTCGGCCAGCTAGCCCAGGCGCGGGTGGCCTGGACGATCGTCAACGGCCGCGTCACCGTGCGCGAGGGGCAGTTGCTCGGCGCGGACTTCGTGGAGCTGGCCCACGCCGCCGCCGCCGCGCTCGCCAGCGTGTGGAACCGCGCCAGCCTCTCTTGAGATGAGCCCCGCCCGCGTCCCACTCGCCCAAAGCTTCCGTGCGGCCCGCGAGCGGCGGGGACCGCTGCTCACGGAGCCGCGCACCACCGCGCTGCGCTGGGTGAACGGCGCTCCGGATGGCGTGCCCGACGTGACGGTGGATGCCTTCGCGGACGTGCTGGTGATGAGCCTCTACCGGGACTTCGCTCCCTCCGAGGAGCAGGCCCTGCTCGACGCGGCCGTGGAGGCCTGGGCTCCGCGCAGCCTCTACCTCAAGCGTCGCCCCCGCGAGGCCCGGGTGCTGGCCAACACCTCCCGAGAGGCGCTCGCCCCCGAGGTGCCCGCCCGAGGAGCGCCCGTCGAAGCCCTGGAGGCGCTGGAGAACGGCGTGCGCTTCCTCATCCGCCCCGCGCAGGGCCTCTCGGTGGGCCTGTACCTGGACATGCGCGAGACGCGCGCGTGGCTGATGGGGCAGGTGAAGGGCCTCACCGTGCTCAACCTCTTCTCCTACACCTGCGCCTTCGGTGTGGTGGCCACGGCGGGCGGCGCTCGGCGCGCGCTCAACATCGACACCAGCCGGCGCGTGCTGGACTGGGGCGAGGAGAACGCCCGCCTCAACGGCCAGCCGGTGGACCGCTACGACTATGTCGCGGGGGATGTGTTCGACTGGCTCGGGCGCCTGGCGAAGAAGGGGCAGGCGTTCGATGTGGTGATTTCGGATCCGCCCTCCTTCTCCACTACGCGCACCACCCGCTTCTCCGCGGCTCGGGACTACCCCCAGCTGGCCGAGGCCGCCGCGCGCTTGGTGACCCCCGGAGGCCGGCTGGTGGCCTGTTGCAACCTGTCCACCCTCACGGGCCGCCGCTTCGAGGCGATGGTGGCCGAAGGAGTGGCTCGTGCGGGGCGCCAGGGACGGCCGGTACACTCGCTCGGCCCCTCGCCGGTCGACTTCCCGGCCTCCCCGGAGGCCCCCCCCGGGCTCAAGGTGAACGTCCTTCAGCTGCGCTAGATCGCGGTTTTGTCACGGTGATCGGCTATCGTCTCCGCCGCGATGTCCACCGCTGCGTCACGAGACACCAGTCGCTTTGGCAAGTACCGGCTCATCGATCGCATCGCGGTCGGAGGAATGGCGGAGATCTTCCTCGCGCACCAGGTGGACGGAGAGGGGCTGGAGACGCCCGTCGTCATCAAGCGCATCCGCCCGCACCTGTCCAAGCACGCCACCTTCGTGAAGATGTTCCTGAACGAGGCCCGGCTGGCCGCGCAGCTCAACCACCCCAACATCGTGCAGATCCACGACCTGGGGAAGATCGGCGAGAACTACTTCATCGCCATGGAGTACATCTTCGGCCGGGACATGCGGCGCGTCATCCCCAAGGCCGAGGAGGTGGGGATCCAGTTCCCGCTGGTGTACGCGCTGCGCATCGCCTCGGACGTGTGCGCGGGGTTGCACTACGCGCACCAGAAGGTGGACCTGTACGGCAACCCGCTGAACATCGTTCACCGGGACGTGACGCCGGAGAACATCTTCGTGGCCTTCGACGGTACGGTGAAGGTGCTGGACTTCGGCATCGCCAAGGCGACCAACCAGGTGGAGCAGACGCGCGCGGGCGAGCTCAAGGGCAAGCTCAGCTACATGAGCCCCGAGCAGTGCCTGGGCAAGCCGGTGGATCGGCGCAGCGACATCTTCTCGGTGGGCGTGGCGCTCTACGAGTGGCTCACCGGCTTCAAGCTCTTCACGGGTGAGTCCGAGGTGGTGGTGATGCGCAGCATCACCGAGGGGAAGATCTACGCGCCCTCGTACTTCAAGGCGGACATCCCCGAGCCGGTGGAAGCCATCCTGATGAAGGCGTTGGAGAAGGATCGGGACAAGCGCTACCAGACGGCGGCGGAGATGCGCTCGGCGATCGACGCGTTCCTCAACACGTACGAGTTCACGCCCACGCCGCTGCACCTCTCGAACTTCCTGCGGCAGATCTTCCACGATGAGCTGAAGGAGGAGCAGGGGCGGCTGGTGAAGCAGACCTCCAGCGCGGAGGAGATCGTCGCGTTGGAGGAGGAGCTGACGCCCGAGGCGGCCAGCCCTGTGCGGGAAGGCCGCAGCCCCTCCGAGCGCCTGCTGAGCATTCCCCTGTCCGGTGAGCAGCTCGCCGCGCTGGAGGCCATGGCACAGCGCAACGGCGTCACCGTGAGCAAGATGGTGGGAGAGCTGCTCTCCACCTGGCTCAAGTACCGCTGAGCACGCGGGAGCGGCCGGGACGACTCACCCGGCTGTATTCCGTGTCCTGGGCCGGATCGAAGGCGGCCCACTGCGAGGCCAGGACGGCCAGCAGCTCGAGCATGCGTCGATCAAACGTCTCCAGGTACGGCGCCAGTCGTGTGCCCGCGATGCCCTGCCGCAGCCGAGAGAGGATTGCCCGGTCATCGGACTCCTCGACGAGGGCGGTGATCAGCTCTCGCTGGTACTGGGCAAGCTCGTGCATGTCGAGCAGGGCCGGTGGAGGGGCGGCGATGACGCCACGCACGGGGTTTACGGGCGCTGCGCTGGCCTCGGTCACCAGCTCGACCACGGCGCGGTAGTGGGCTTGCCACTCGGCGCGGGTCTCCTCGGACTCGAAGGTCTCGCCTCGACGCTCGACGATGACGACCTCGCACCGTGAGCACAGGCTCAGGGCCCGGCGGAGCAGGGCCAGCACCGGAGGCAGGAGGGGACCATCATGGCTGTCCAGTCGGACCGGCCGGAAGTCCCCAGCTCGGAGCGCGCGGCCCCAGCTTCCGCCCGAGACGTGGAGTTCGCGAACCCGCTCCAGCGGATAGCTCTCGAGCAGGACTTCCGGCGGCAGCCCCGTGTTGAGCGCCTGGGTCCACACGTTGTGGACATCGAGCACCAGGAAGCCGTCGCCAGGTTCCAGCACGGCATCGAGGAACGCGCCCTGATCGGCTGCATCGGCAGGAGAAAGCGTGTTGGCCAGCACCTCGAGCCCCACCGGTCCGCCCGTGGCCGCACGGAGCCGCTCGAGCCGGTCACGGCCGATGTCCACCGCGGCGCCACAGTACGGCAGTGGCAGCATCGCACTGCGCGTGAACGGGCCCGCTGCGGTGAAGCCAAAGTGCTCGGAGATGTGGCGGTAGGGCCGCCGGTGGCACTCGCGGGCGAGGTGCTCAAGCCATGCTTCCTGGCGGGGCTGCCAGGCAGCCGTGAGCACCGACAGCCACACCCCGTGGCCGTACAGCGCCTCTTGCTCGCCATAGAGATCGAGCATGCGCCCGGCCCAGTCCGGCAGCTCCCGCGCTGCGAATCCCCACTCGAAGTCGATGTCCCACTCGAGCGCGGTGACCAGCCCCTCGGCGAAGAGCGGTCGCGCCGCCTCGCGGAAGGCGTCGTCGGTGACGAGGTTCAGCCCTACGCGAGGCGGCATGGCAGCACCGACTCCGGGCTAGCGGGCCGACGCGGTGACGAGGTAGGCGCTGGACGCGGGCAGGGCTTGCAGCCGACCACAGGCCAGACATATGGGAGGCGGTCTCAGCTGCCGGGTAACTGCCGTGTCGAGGATCGCGGTGGCCTTTACGCGGAGTTCTTGGTTCATGGCGCTCTCTCGGGTGAGTGGGGACGCTGACTTCATCCCGGAGGGAGTTCCGCTGCACCGGATGTGACTCGGGTCAAGATTTCGCCCCGGGGGCCGGAGCGGCGGCCAGTTTCGAGCCTGATCCGCCGGTGCGCGGTATACGGAAGGGCATCGCGTCGCTCGGTCGGCCGGCCGAGTATCTTCGTTTTCTTCATTTCTGACATTCTGGGAAGCGGCCGGGGAACTTTCAGCCCCGCAGTCACTCTCTTCCGAAGAAGCCCATGTCCTGGTTCCAGAACCTCAAGATCGCCTCGAAGCTCTTCTGTGCCTTTTTCGTCGTGCTGTTGATCACCACCGCGCTTGGCCTCTTCGCCATCGATCAGCTGGGGGCGCTCAACCGTGCGACGGAAGTGGTCACCACCAACGCGATCGGGAGCATCGACCACCTCTCGGACATGAGCACCCACCTCTCCAACTTCCGGGTGGCGGAGCTGCAGCACATCACCGCGTCCTCCCCTCAGGAGATGGCGGAGTTCGAGAGTGACATGGACCTGGCCCTGAAGGAGATCCGGCGAAACCGGCAGGACTTCGAGCCGCTCATCGTCCTGGAGGTCGAGCGCCGATCGATCAACGAGTTCGACGCCTTGTTCAAGGACTTCCTCATCGAGCACGACAAGCTGCTGCCGATCTCGCGAGAGAACAAGAACGACGAGGCCCATGTGTTCATCCGCGGGCGCTCCCGGCAGTTGTTCGAGGGCGCCGCCGCCACGCTGGAGTCGCTGAGGGATGTCAACGAGAAGGAGAGCTTCGACGCGGAGGTGGCCGCCCGCGCTACCTATGAGGAGGGCCGCGCGTGGATCCTCTCCGCGCTGGGAGCCAGCGTGGGGGTGGGCTTCCTGCTGTGCCTCTTCCTCGCGCGGCTCATCTCCCGGCCGCTGGTGGAGGCCGTGAAGGTGGCCGATCGCATCGCGGAAGGGGACCTCACCATGCGCATCGAAGCGACGGGCCAGGACGAGACGGGCCGGCTGCTGAACGCCATGCGCGAGATGATCCGGCGGCTGGCGCAGGTCATCGGAGAGGTGCGAGAGGGGGCCGGGACGCTGACAGGAGCCGCGGCGCAGGTGTCGGTCTCCTCGCAGAGCCTGTCTCAGGGCACCAGCGAGCAGGCCAGCAGCGTGGAGGAGACGACGGCGAGCCTGGAGCAGATGAGCGCCACGATCGACCAGACGAGTCAGCACAGCCGGCAGATGGAGCAGATGGCCCTCAAGGGCGCCAAGGAGGCGCGCGAGAGCGGCGAGGCGGTAGCGCAGACGGTGGAGGCGATGGGAGAGATCGCCGAGAAGATCACCATCATCGAGGAGATCGCCTACCAGACGAACCTGCTGGCGCTGAACGCGGCCATCGAGGCGGCGCGGGGCGGCGAGCACGGCAAGGGCTTCGCGGTGGTGGCCACGGAGGTGCGCAAGCTGGCCGAGCGCAGCCAGACGGCGGCCAAGGAGATCAGCGGGCTGGCCGGGCGCAGCGTGCGGGTGGCGCAGCGCTCCGGGGAGTTGCTGATGGAGCTGGTGCCGTCGATCCAGAAGACGACGCAGCTGGTGCAGGAGGTGGTGGCGGCCAGCGGGGAGCAGGCCTCGGGGGTGCGGCAGATGAGCCGGGCGATGGTGCAGGTGGATCAGGTGACGCAGCGAAACGCGTCGGCTTCCGAGGAGCTGGCCTCCACGGCCGAGGAGCTGTCGGCCCAGGCGGAGACGCTGCAGCACCTGGTGTCCTTCTTCCGCGTGGGCCAGGGAGACGGGAGGACGCCGCGGCCGGTGCCACCTCGAACTCCTGGGACGCAGCCCCCCAGTGGCGGTGGGGGGGGCCCGCAGCAGGCCTTGCTCTCCGTCACGCAGGCTTTGAAGAACGCCACCCAGGGCTCCCTGTCCGTGGCGCGCGAGCTGGCGGCCGAGGACCGTGAGTTCAAGCGCTTCTAGTAGGCCACCACCGTAGGCGGGGTCGTGGTGCTGAAGAAGTCGTTGAAGGACGCGTGATAGGAGGAGCCGCTACCCATCTCGCTCAGGCCATAGAGCTTGCACCCCTTGCTGCCATCGACCTGGACCGTGTTCAGGTCCGGCATGAACAGGTCACTGAACGAGACGCTGTAGATCGAAGGTCCGCACGTCAGCATCGAGCTGCGGACGGTGCTCAGGGTGCTGGGGTCGATCTGCTTGACGTACACGGAGACGGGCGATGAGCCGCTCGGCGTGTTCTTGCTGGTGTAGGCGATAGCGAGGCCCAGGGAGTTGCCCGTGATGGCCGCGCTTGAGGTGTAGGACGAGCCCACCGTGGTGGAGGCGGCGGCGTAAGGACAGCCCACGGAGGCTTGCCGGGTGACGACGTAGTTGTAGAACGGCGGAAGCTGGCCCGGCTGCGCCACCGCGGCGATGGTGAAGGTACACCCCTGCGACGTCGCGCTCGTCGTCAGCGCTTGGGCCGAGGCCTCGACGGAGGAGTCGGTGGGGTTCAGGCGCGATTCCTCGCCCCCACAGCCCGCGCCCAGCAGCCCGACGAACAGCAGCGCTACCCGCTTCGACGACAACCGACGGTGCATGAGACCTCCTTCGAAAGGAACGGTCTCGACCTTAGTTCAGGGCCTTTGGGACGGAGAAGCGCCGCGCTACGGGCCGGGCCTTGGGCTGTCGGCCACTTCGGAATCGGGCAGCGCCTCGATGTTCGCTCCGGATTCCACCGCCGCGCGAGGCACGGTCACCGACAGCGTGCGGGTTCCGAGGCTGAGCGCATAGCTTCCACCCACGTCGTGCGGAGCCACCCAGGGAGTGCCTTCGGTGGGGTAGGCCACGCGCAGCTCGAAGCGGCCCGAGGGGTCCACCCGCGCCTTGCGCACGTACTCGAAGGTGCGGCCGTGGTGGTTGCGCAGGCGCAGGGAGGCGGTGACGGTCTCTCCAGGAGGGCCGTGGCCCGTGAGGACGGCGCCCGGCACCACCTGGAAGACGCGCGCGGCGCTGACGGGTGTCTTGCGGCGCTGCTCGAGCGAGTCATAGACGAGCTGGAAGTGGGCGCTGGCGGGCCGATCATCGACGGCCATTCCCGTCTCATCGAGCAGCCACCCCACCAGTCCGGAGGTCGCGGCATCGGGCGGATGGCCCACGAGCCGCACCGAGGGCGTGGCGAGCACGTAGCGGGCGCCCGTCTCCTGGGCCAGGCGGAAGGCCTGCGCGTCGTCGCGCTCGGCCAACACCTGGGCAGCGCGCGCGTTGCCCGCCACGTGGGCGGACGCTTGGAAGAAGGTGCTGGCCACCTCGGGGCGCTCGGCCCACAGCGTGACGAAGTGGCCTAGCTCGTGGTCCGCCACGACGGCGTAGCGCGTCTCGGAGGGCCGGTAGGGATCGTCCGCGGCGGGCGGGGTGTGCTCCTTCATCCAGCGCAGTGTCGGGCGCACGAGGCGCACCTGATCCGGGGGCGGTCGCGCGGGTTGGGGGAAGAGGGGCCCGAGCAGCAGGAGGCAGACCATGGCGCCCGCCACCTTCGCGACGCGTTGCCACACAGCCGGCAGCCCGGCCATCAGGGCCGGGAAGGTGAGGACGACCAGGCACGTGGCGGCGCCGCTCAGCCCCTGGGCGAAGCGGGCCTGCACGGCGGAGGCGGCGGTGAGCAGTCCCGCGGTGGCGAGCGCGGGCCAGGCCACCGGAGAGCCCGAGGCGGCCAGCCGCCACGCCCCCCAGGCCGCGAAGGGCAGGGCGAGCAGCAGTGGGCCGAGGAGCTCCAGCGCCCACTTCGGGTCCTTCAGCAGGGGCTCGGTCTCCACGACGGTGGCCATCATCGGGTCCCCGCGACCGAGGTGTCCCATGGCGCGGAGGAACTCCCCGCTCAACGCGAGGCCCGCGAGCAGGGCCACGGCCAGCCACACGGCGCCGCGCTTGTCTCGGGCCCGGAGCGCCACCAGCCCCACGGCGCCGCAGAAGAGCGCGAGCGCCAGGATCGGGTGGAAGGCGGTCAGCGACTCGTAGTCGAGCCGCGTCGGGTGGCCGAAGAGGAGCACGCCCAGCGCGAGGGAGCCGACCGCGCCCGCTCCCGCGGCCTTCAGGGCGGAGGCGGCGCGCTCCGGAGTCTCTCGCCGCGAGGCGATGAGGGCGGCCGCCAGTCCACCCACCGCCAGGCAGGGCAGCAGCGTGAAGGCCGTGGTCGTCAGCAGGCGCCCGAAGCCCACCACCAGCCCCGCGGCGAGCGCGGGCCCTCGGCGCCCGGAGGCCAGTGCGTACCCGAAGAGCGCCGGCGCCAGGAGTGCCAGGAAGGGTTCATGGACATGGTGGTCCGCGTTGCCCAGCGCCCCGCTCTCCACCGCCGTGGGCGTCAGCGCGAGCAGGGCGAGCGCCGCGAGCGCCGGGCCTCTCCCATGGAAGCGCGCCACCGTGAGCCCCACCGCCGCGAGCAGCAGCGCCGAGAGCCCGGGCCCCACCCACGCCGCCCCGAGCTCGGCGGACCCGGGGCCAGCGATCGCCAGCGCCACGAAGAGCGTGTGGAGCGGCGGCCAGAGGATGGAGGCGCCCTCCGGGAAGTTCACGAAGGGATCGAACGTGACGAAGCGCGGGAAGGCGGCCAGCTGCAGGCGCGCGAAGCGGACGTAATAGTGCGAGTCCGCCGGGACGAGCTCCACCTCGTCGCCGACGAACACGCTCCTCCACCCGGAGCAGCGCGCCCACACCCCCAGCAGTACCAGGGCGAGTCCCAGCACCCAGGCGGCGCGGTGCAGCCACGGGGAAGCCGGCACCGGAGCCTGCTCTGCGGCGGGGAGGGGAGCGGACAAGAGTTCGAGCGGCATCGACGGGCGAGGGAGAGCGGTGCATCCTATCCCAGCGCGACTCCTCGCGGCCCTCTCTCCCATGCCCCGCCTGAAACTGACCCTCGAATATGACGGCACCCGCTACGTGGGCTGGCAGCTCCAGCCGAACGGGCGCTCCATCCAGGCGGAGCTCCTCGATGCGCTGGGCCGGCTGCTCGGCGGCCCTGTGGACGTGACGGCCGCGGGCCGGACCGACTCCGGCGTTCACGCCACGGGGCAGGTGGTGTGCTTCGACACGGAGCGTCAACTCCCGCTCAAGGCCTACTGGAGGGGGCTCAATGGCCTGCTGCCCGAGGACATCGCGGTGGTGCGCGCCGAGGAGGTGCCCGCCGAGTTCGATCCGCGCCGCTGGTCCCAGGGCAAGCGCTACCGCTACCGGGTGAGCAACCGGCCCTCGCGCTCGCCGCTCCGGCGCTCCACACACTGGGAGATCTTCGCCCCGCTCCAGGTGGAGGCCATGGCCCGCGCCGCCACCCACCTGCTGGGCCGACATGACTTCTCCGCGTTCCGGGCCTCGGACTGCCAGGCCGCGCACGCCCTGCGAGAGGTGCGCCGGCTGGAGGTGGAGGGGCGCTCGGGAGATGCCGTCTCCATCGTGGTGGAGGGCACCGCGTTCCTCAAGCACATGGTGCGCAACCTCGCGGGCACCCTGGTGGAGGTGGGCAAGGGCCGCCGGAGCGAGGCGTGGGTGGCCGAGGTGCTCGCCTCGCGGGACCGGACCCGGGCCGGCCCCACCGCTCCTCCCCAGGGGTTGGTGCTGGAGGAGGTCTTCTATGGAGAAGGGCCGCCTCCTCGTACGGCAGGGGGCTCGGCGGACGTGTTCGACGACGAGCCGTGAAGCTTCCGGGCCCGGCTTTGGGCTAGGCTCCCGCCGCGTGAGCCCCAAGTCGCCCGGAATCCTTGATCCGCTGCGGGTCCGCGTCCGCCGCTTCCAGTTCATCGTCGGACTCGGCTTCATCTCGCTGGTCGTCGGAGCCATGTTCACCGGCTCCCTCACGCTCCGGATGGCGGAGCGTGTCCAGGAACTGCCGGATGTGCTCCAGGTCCTCGTCGCCGTCTCGCTGGAGAACCTGTGGCTGCTCGGGGTGCTGCCCGCCCTGTGCTACGGCTCGGCGCGCATCCTCGAGCTGAAGCCCCTGTCCACCGCCCTGGGCGCCGCGTTCGCGGGCCAGTTCTTCTATTTCGCGCTCCAGTTCGTGAGCAACGGCCTGGAGGGGATGTGGGCCGGGTGGCTGCCCAGCGTGCTGCGCGCCGTGGCGTTCTCCTCGGGCGTCTTCTTCAGCTACCGCGCCGTGGTGAACGGCCGCGCCGCCTCGGCTCGGATTGCTGCTCAAGCCCAGGCCCAGGCCCAGGCCAAGAAGTCGGAGTACATGGACTTCCTGCGCGAGGCCGAGCGCGGCGGGGAGAAGAGCGCCCAGCGCGAAGCGGAGCGGACCGCCGCCCCGGCCGCCTTGGCTGCTCCGGTGGAGGGAACTCCGGCCGCCGCCACGAGCCCCGCGCTGACGGAGGCTCCCGCCGCGCCCGTGGCTCCCACCACGCCGACGGACGCGCCGGTGACGACGGCCGAGGCCCCCGCGGAGGCCGCCAAGCCCCCCACGGGGAGCTGAGCGGCCCTTCCGCGTTACGCGCTCAGCAGGGGTAGCAGGCCGCCTGCCGCAGCGCGGTGTCCTCGGGCAGCCCGAGCGCCAGGTTGAGGTTCTGCACGGCCTGGCCGGACATGCCCTTCACGAGGTTGTCCAGCGCCACCATCACCGCCACGGTGCGGCCACGGGTGGCCACGGCGACGTCGACGAAGTTGCTGCCCACCACCGAGGCCAGGCGCGGCGTGCCCTCCACCACGCGCACGAACGGCGAGGTCTCGTAGTAGCGGCGGTAGATGGCGCTGAGCGACTCGACGCTCACGCCGCCCGCGTTCTCCGGCCACTCGAACTGCACCGTGGCGAAGATGCCGCGCACCAGCGGCGCCGAGTGCGGAACGAAGGTGAGCCGGTGCCGCGAGGCCTTGTGCGCCACCAGCATCACGTCCATCTCCGACTCCTGCGGGTGCTGCAGCGCCCGGTAGGCTCGGAAGTCATGCGCGCGGGTGGGGTGGTGGGTGACTTCCCCCGGCAGCGCGCCCGAGCCCGAGGAGCCCGTCACCGCCGTCGCGGCGATCATGCCCAGGCCCGGCGTGGAGGCCACGGGCAGCAGCGCGAGCTGCACGGCGGTGGCGAAGCAGCCCGGGTTGGCGATGCGCTTGGCGCCCTGGAGCTTGTCGCGGCGCCACTCGGGCAGCCCGTAGACGAAGCGCTCCAGCATGTCGGGCACGGGGTGGGAGCGGCCGTGGGTCGCGGCGTAGCGCCCCGGGTGGTCCAACCGGAAGTCCGGGGAGAGGTCCACCAGCACGAGCCGCTCGGAGAGCCCCAGCTCCGCCCAGCGCTTCTCCAGCGCGGGCAGCTGACGGGCCAGCTCCTGGTCGTCCAGCACGGAGAAGACCACCGGCTGCTGCGAGTCGGTGAGCCAGTGCCAGTCTGGCTCGGAGTCGAAGCGGCCCTCCACCAGCCCGCGCAGGTGCGGATGCACCTTCCAGAAGGGGACGTCCGCGTTCTCCTTGGATGTAGCGCGGATGGCGGCCACGGCCGGGTGACCGGCGAGCAGTCGCAGCAGCTCGCCGCCGCCGAAACCCGAAGCCCCCAGAATGTAGGCGTGAACCCGTGTCATGCGCTCCTCCTGCCCGCGATCCGCGGGGCGATCTTCTCGAGAATGAGTCCACCCAGCCCGGCCGCATCCGCCCGGGCGTTGTGCGCCGGCAGCCCCACCTCGCGCTCCACGAAGCGGATGCCCACCCGGTTGTCGGTGGCGGGCCCGGCCACCACGTCCACCGAGATGCCGTAGGCCTCCTTCATGTGGCGCACGCCACCCGAGGCACCCACGGGATCATTGGCGCACAGCACCCAGGCGCCGCCCAGCCCGCGCAGCTCCGGGTCGGCGAGGATGGCCTGCACGCCGTACTCGCCCATGATGCCGTCGCCCGTCTCCGCGACGATGACGTCCACGTCGGCGGCGGACAGCTCGGACAGGATGATGCGCGACACCTCGGCCGCCGTCTTCGGGCTGGTACACACGGTGCCCGCGTCGGTGAAGTCCATGGCCACCGCCGCGCCCGAGTCACGCATGCTCAGCGTGTCGCGCATCAGCGACACGCCCGTGAGCTTGGCGCCACCCACCCGGTAGCCGGCCTTCATCAGGTGGCGCACCAGCGCGCTCGCGGCGTACGTCTTGCCCGCGTTCATGCAGGTGCCCACCACGTACACCACCGGGCAGTTCACCGGCCGCTCCGAGCCCTTGAGCGCTCCGGCGCGCACGTGGGCTGGCTGGCCGAAGCGGGACTGGAACTCGGGGAACATCAGCACCTGGCCGAGCACCTCGGCCTCGAACGGGGTGCCCACGCCCGGGTTGTGCGAGGTGCATTGGCCGATCACCCCGCCCATGTTGAGCACGTGCAGCCGCTGGCCGGGCACCACCGACTCGGGCACCACGCCCTCGTAGCCGTGCAGCGCGTTGCGGTGGCCCAGGGCGCCCACGACGATGTCTCCGCCGTGCAGCGTCACCATGCGCCCGTGTACGTCCTCGAGCTGGTTGTAGACGGACTTCTCTCCGTGGATGCGCACGGCGATGACGGCGCCCTCCACCGCGTGGATCTCCGAGGAGAGGTGGACGGTGCGCCCCAGCCGCAGGTTGCGGGTGACGCTGCCGATCTTGTCGATGTGTACCTTCATGACTTCACCTTGAGGGCCAGGGTCTGCGCCACGCCGTACACCTTCGCGAAGCCAGCGGCCTCCGCTCCCGTCCACATGTGATTGGCCTCGCCGTAGCTGGCCACCTTCGCGTCCATCAGCGAGTGCTGCGAGCGCACGCCCTCCACCACCACGGCGCGCGGGTGCAGCGTCAGGCGCACCTCACCGGTCACCCGCGTCTGCGAGGACTCCAGGAAGCCCTCCAGGTCACGTGCCAGCGGATCGAAGAAGTGGCCCTCGTGCAGCAGCGTCCCGTAGAGGTTGCCCAGGTTCTCCTTCCAGAAGAGCTGCTTGCCGGAGAGCACCAGCTTCTCCAGCTCGCGGTGCGCGGTGATGAGCATCACCGCCGCCGGCGCGTCGAAGCCCACCCGGCCCTTGATGCCGAGGATGGTATCACCCAGGTGGACGCCCCGGCCCACGCCGTAGGGCTGGCCCAGCGCGTTCAGCTCGGCGATGAGGGCCACGGGCGAGAGCGCCTGGCCGTCCAGCGCCACGGGGCGGCCCTGCTCGAATTTCACCACCAGGGTGCGGGGCTTCAGGTCCGAGGGCACCACGCCGGCGGGGTAGGCCGCCTCCGGCAGGGTGCTCCAGGAGTCATGCGTCTCCTTGCCGCCGACGCTGGTGCCCCACATGCCCTCGTTGATGGAGTAGGCGCCCGTCTTCGCGGGCATGTGGAAGCCCCGCTCGGCCAGGAAGGACATCTCCTGGGCGCGGCTGAGGCTCAGCTCGCGGATGGGGGTGAGCAGCTCCAGGTCCGGGGCCAGCGCGCGGAAGGCCACGTCGAAGCGCACCTGGTCATTGCCGGCGCCGGTGGAGCCGTGCGCCAGGGCCTGGGCGCCCACCTCGCGGGCCACTCGCACCACCTCGGTGGCCTGGCAGACGCGCTCGGCGGAGACGCTCAGGGGGTAGGCCTGGCCGCGCAGCACGTTGCCGGCGAGCAGGTGGCGCAGGTAGCTCTCGAAGAGCAGGCCCTTGGCGTCCACGGTGTGGTGGGCCACCGCGCCCAGCTTGGCGGCGTGCTCGGGCATGCGCGCCAGGGCCTCGGCGGTGAAGCCGCCAGTGTCCACGGTGACGGTGGTGACGGCGTGGCCCTGCTCGCGCAGGTAGACCACGCAGAAGGAGGTGTCCAGACCACCGGAGAAGGCCAGTACCACGTGTTTCTTGCTCATGGGTGCTTGGTGTCCTCGCTGCGTCAAGGGGTCCAGACGCGCTCGGCGCAGACAGCGAGCGCGCGGTGGGTTTCGGTGAGCCAGGAGCGGGCGGCTGCCAGCTCCGAGCGGGCCTGCTCCAGGCCCAGGTTGCCGGCGCCGCCCAGGTGGGTGGCCGTGAGGGCGGTGCGGTCCGGCTTGAAGGTTCCGTCGGCGAGCTGGTGGGCCACCTGGCGGTAGGCGTCGCGGAAGGGCAGGCCCTGTCCGGCGAGCACGTAGGCCTGGTGGGCCGCGTACAGCGTGTCATCCGAGGCCCGGGCGGCGGTCTCGGCGCGGACCTGGACGACGGGGACCAGGCGCGTGAGCACCTCCAGCACCTCGCGGAGCGAGCCCAGCGCCGCGAGGGTGGGGCGCTTGAGGAGCTGGAAGTCGCGGTGGTAGCTGGAGGGCAGGCCGCTGGCGACCTCCTCCACCTGCCGGGCCAGGCCGCGCAGCTCGCGGCAGCGCCCGCGCGCCAGCTCCACCACGTCCGGGTTCTTCTTCTGCGGCATGATGGACGAGCCGGTGGTGAAGGCGTCCGGCAGCGCGAGGAAGCCGAACTCCTCGGTGCTGAAGAGGGCCACATCCCACAGCCACTTCTCCAGGCCGCCCGCGACGGAGCAGGCCCAGGAGACCGCCGCCGTCTCGTGCCGGCCGCGGCTGTTCTGCACGTCGATGGGGCTGCGCTGCACGCGCGAGAAGCCGAGCAGGGTGGCCACGTACTGCCGATCGATGGGCAGCGGCACGCCGAAACCGGCCGCGGAGCCCAGGGGGCAGCGGTCCAGCCGGGCCCACAGGCCACGGAGTGACTCCAGCTCCTCGAGCAGTCCCTCGGCGAAGGCGGCGCCCCACATGCCGAAGGTGCTCGGCATGGCGCGCCGCATGTGCGTGTAGCCGGGCATCGGCGTGTTCACGTGTGCCTGGGCGAAGTCCAGGAAGGCCTCGGTCAGCTCCACCGCGCGCGCGCCGAGCCCCAGCACCTGCTCGCGCATCAGGAGCCGCAGGGCGAGCTGCACCTGGTCATTGCGAGAGCGCGCCAGGTGGATGCGGCGACCGGCCTCACCCACGAGCCCCACCAGCGCGGCCTCCAGCGCGGTGTGTCCGTCCTCCTGCTCCGGGCGGATGGTGAAAGTCCCCGCGCGGGCCTCGTCATGGAGCGTGCGCAGGGCGAGCACCAGCGCGCGCATGTCCGACTCGGGCAGCAGGCCCACGCGCGCGAGCATCCGCGCATGCGCCGCGCTGCCGAGCGCGTCATGTGGCACGAGCGCCAGGTCCACCACCGGATCCTCCCCGACGGTGAAGCGATGGATGGCCGCGTCCAGCGGCAGCCCCTTGGCCCAAAGCCTGTCCTCAGCCACGTGCCACCTCCGCGAAGTAGCCGTGGATGAGGCGCTGGTAGAAGGCCATGCCGGCCTCCAACTCCACCAGGGCGAGGTACTCATCAGGCCTGTGCGAGCGCAGGGTGTCGCCAGGGCCCACCTTCACCGCGGGCAGGTTGCCCAGGAAGGCCCAGTCGGACGTGGTGCTCGAGCCCACGGTCGAGGCTCCGCCCGCGGCCGCCACCGCCGCCCGGACGATGGGCTCGCCGTCACCGGTGGCCTTGGGCAGGTAGCGCGCCGAATGCACCTTCACCTCGCTGCGCAGCGCCCCGGAGATCTGGTTCGCCACCGCCGAGTGGTCCATGGCCGGAGTGGTCCGCAGGTCCACGAAGAACTCGCACCGGTCCGGCACCTGGTTGCGCGCCAGCCCGCCCTGGATCTGCGTCACCTGCGCGCGAGCCTCTCCCAGCAGCGGGTGCGCGGGGAAGCGCAGCTCGGCCAGGGTCGAGATGTCCCGCGCCGCCACGTGGATGGCGTTCTCGGCCTCGGCGGCATGCGCATGCGCCACGTGCGCCGAGCGACCGTGGGCCACGCAGCGCAACAGCAGCATGCCCCGCTGAGCGGTGCAGGGCTTCAGGCTGGTGGGCTCACCCACCACGGCCGCGTCCAGAGGCCCCAGCGTGGACAGCACCGTGCCCAGCCCCGCGCCGCCCGTCTCCTCCTCGGCGGTGAAGGCGAAGACGATCTCTCCCTTGCCCTCCAGCGCTCCCCGGTTCTCCAGCAGGGCACGAGCCGTCAGCAGCATGGAGGCCACGCAGCCCTTGGCGTCGTTGCTGCCCAGGCCATACAGCCGGCCCTCACGCCACACCGGCGCATGCGGCTCGAGCGTCCACCCGGCGCACGGAGGCACGGTGTCCAGGTGCGAGTTGACGAGCAGGCGCCGAGGCCCGCTGCCCACCGAGAACCACACGTTGTGGCCCTGGCGCTGGACGCGCGCACCCCAGCCCTCGACCCAGGTGGAGACCTGATCGGCGATGCGCGCCTCCTGCCCGGAGACGCTGGGGGTGGCCACGAGGGCCTCGAGAAGCGCGGCCGGAGTCATCCCTGCGCCCCGGCGCCCCGGTTGGACTCGCGCACCACCATCGTGCCGCTGCCCTCGTTGGTGAAGACCTCCTCCAGCAGGGCGTTGGGCTGCATGCCGCTCACCAGGTGGACGCTGCCGACACCGCCCACCAGGGCGTGGCGGATGGCGTGGGCCTTGGACACCAGGGGGCCGGATAGACGTCCCTCCTGCTCCAGCGTCGCCAGCTCCGTGAGCGTGGCCTGGGGGATGAGCGAGACGGGGCTGCTCGGGTCTCGCAGCAGGCCCGGGGTGGGCAGCAGGAAGAAGAGCTTCTCGGCGGCGAGCGCCACGGCGACCGTGGCGGCCACCGTGTCGGCGCTGGCGCTGAAGACGCTGCCCGACGGATCACCCGCCAGCGGCGCCACCACCGGTACGTAGTCCCCGCCGCGCAGGTGCTGCAGAAGGCGCGCGTCCACCGACTCGATGTCGCCGAGCGGGCCATAGTCCGTCGAGCGCGCGAAGTCCGAGCCCTGCTCGCCCACGGGACGGCGACGGGCCTTGAGCAGGCCCGCGTCCACGCCGCTCAGGCCCACGCAGGGCACGCCCGCGGCCTGCAGGTCCGCCAGCAGGTCCATGCGCAGGCGACCCGAGGAGGCATCGAAGGGCGAGTCAATCTCCGGGCCGGAGCCATGCACCACCACGGGCTGGATGGAGAACGTCCACAGGAGGGCGAGCTGCTCACAGGCCGCGCGCCGCAGCTTCACGTCCCCGAGCACGGGGCCGTCGAGCAGGACCACGAAGGTCTTTCGGCGGAACTGCCGGACGTAGCGGGCCGCCGAGCGCAACGCAGCATAAGGATCGGGAGACAGGGGCACGGGAAACCTCGGCGGAAGGTCAGGTGGACTGGAGCCAGTGGAGGAGCGAACGCTGGACGTGGAAGCGGTTCTCCGCCTCGTCGATGACGCGGCTGGAGGGGTGATCCAGCACCTCGTCGGAGACCTCGACGTTGCGGCGGACCGGCAGGCAGTGGAGGAAGATGGCGTCCTTGGCGGCGCGCGACATGGCCTTCCGGGTGGGCATCCAGCCCGCGTACGAGGCCATCAGCGCGGCCACGTCGCCAGGCGCGTGCCCGGCGCGGGTGGCCGGACCCCAGGACTTGGCGTACACGGCCCGGCTGCCCGCCAGGGCCTCGTCCTGATCATGGGTATAGGTGACGCTGCCACCGGTGGCCTTGGCGTAGGCCTCGGCCTCGGCGCGAACCTGCGGGTGCAGCTCGAAGCCGGGAGGGTGCGCCACCCGCACCTCGCAGCCGGCGGCGGCGGCGCTGAGCAGGAACGAGTTGGGCACCGCCTTGGGCAGGGGCTTGATGTGCGGCGCCCAGGTGAGCGTCACCGGCAGCTTCTTCGTCGTCCCGAACGTCTCGCGCAGCGTGAGCACGTCGGCCAGCCCCTGGCAGGGGTGCTCGCGGGCCGACTCCATGCTCACCAGCGGCACGGTGACGTGGCGCCGGAAGGCGTTGATGACAGGATCGAGCTCATCCTCCTCGTCTCCGCCACCGGCCGAGAAGGTGCGCACTCCGAGCATGTCCACCAGGCGGGAGAGCACCGGCGCCGCCTCCTTGATGTGCTCGGCCCGGTCCGCGTTCATCACCGCGCCGGGGCGGTCCTCGAGCTTCCAGACGCCATTGCCCACGTCCAGCACGATGGCGTGCCCGCCCGAGCGCAGCATCACCGCCTCGAACGAGGTGCGCGTGCGCAGCGACGGGTTGAAGAACACCATGCCGAGGATGCGGCTCTGGAAGATCGCGCCGGGCTTCTGGCTCTTCCACGCGGCGGCTTGCGCGAGGATCGTCTCCACGCCCTCGGGGCCAACGTCCTGGATGCGGGTGAAGTGCCTCATGGGGGGGTCCTCACGCTGCTACGGGGGGCCCCGGAGAGGCATGCATATTCATGCATAAGCATGCATGCCGCCGGAGAGAACGCGCATATTATTCATTTCGACGCGCGGCGCAATACCCACTTTTTCCCGAGCATTTTTCACCCGTATTCAGGAGGCTCTTGCATGCATATGCACGTGCATGCATCGTCCCGGCGCATGGGCAAGGACCTGGATGAGGCCATCCTCCGGCTGCTGGAGGCGAACGAGATCGCCGATCAGGCGGTGCTGCAGCGGTTGCTGGAGTCGGAAGGCCACGCGCCGAGCCAGTCGACGCTCTCGCGGCACCTCAAGCGCCTGGCGATCCAGAAGGTGGGCGGGCGCTATCAGCGCGTGGAGACGGTGGCGCCCGGCTCGTCTCGGGCGACGGTAATCGAAGCGCCGCCCAACCTGCTGGTGCTCAAGACAGCGCCGGGCTACGCGCAGGTGATCGGCGTGATGGTGGATCGCGCGCCGGACATCCCGGGCGTGGCGGGCACCGTGGCGGGCGACGACACGGTGCTCATCGCGGTGAGAGCCCCGGAGCTGCTCGTCGAGGTCCGGGAGCAGGTGGAGCGCCTGCTGCGGCTCGTGCCCTGAGCGCGCTGGAAACACGAACGCCCAGGATCACGGGAGCCGTACTGCCTCCCGAGACCTGAGCGCTCTTCTCCCCGAGGGAGAGGGACCTTACGCGGACTTCCGAGGCTGCTCCTGGCGGCTGTGGTCCACCAGGACCTTGCCGAAGGTGAGCCCCTCGGCGGCGGCGTCCCCCTGGATGTGGTCGCCAGGGAGGAACTCGCCCCCGAGCACCTTCAGCGCCAGCGGATCCATGAGGTACTTCTGCATGGCCCGCTTCAGCGGACGAGCGCCGTACGTCGGGTCGTACCCACGCTCGGCCAGGAAGGCGCGCGCCTTGTCCGTGAGCTCCAGCGTGAGCCGCTTGTCGGCGAGCAGCTTCTGGAGCCGCGCCAGCTGCAGGTCGACGATGCGCTGGATCTCCGAGCGCTTGAGCGGCTCGAAGAGGACGATCTCATCCACGCGGTTGAGGAACTCCGGACGGAAGTGGCCGCGCAGCGCGTCCATCACCTCGTTGCGCGTGCTCTCGTCCAGCGTCTCCTTGCCCGCCATGCCCTCCTGCAGCGCCTGAGAGCCGATGTTGGAGGTGAGGATGAGCACCGTGTTCTTGAAGTCCACCGTGCGACCCTGGCTGTCGGTCAGCCGGCCCTCGTCGAGGATCTGCAGCAGGATGTTGAAGACGTCGTGGTGGGCCTTCTCGATCTCATCGAAGAGGATGACCGAGTAGGGCCGCCGCCGCACGGCCTCGGTGAGCTGACCGCCCTCCTCGTAGCCAACGTAGCCCGGAGGCGCGCCGACGAGCCGGGCCACGGAGTGCTTCTCCATGTACTCGGACATGTCGATGCGGATCATCGCGCTGTCGTCATCGAAGAGGAACTCGGCCAGCGCCTTGGCCGTCTCCGTCTTGCCCACGCCGGTGGGCCCCAGGAAGATGAACGAGCCGATGGGCCGGTTCGGGTCCTGCAGCCCGCTGCGCGCGCGGCGCACGGCGTTGGACACCGCCTCGATGGCGCTGCGCTGACCAATCACGCGCTGGGCCAGCCGGTCCTCCATCTTCACCAGCTTCTGGACCTCGCCCTCCATGAGCCGGGAGACGGGGATGTGAGTCCACTTGGCCACCACCTCGGCGATGTCCTCGGCGTCCACCTCTTCCTTGAGGAACTTCTGGCTCTTCTGCAGCTCGGCCAGCTTCTCGTTCTGCGCCTTGGTCTCCTTCTCCAGCGAGGGGATGACGCCGAACTTCAGCTCGGCGGCCCGGTTCAGGTCACCCTGACGCTCGGCCGCGGCCTGGTCGTTACGGGCCTTCTCCAGCTTCTCCTTGGCGCTGCGGATGGCGGAGATGGCCTCCTTCTCCGAGTCCCAGTGCGCCTTGAGCGAGGTGAAGCGCTCCTTGAGATCGGCCAGCTCCCGCTCGATCTGACCCAGGCGCTCCTGCGAGTGCGGATCGGTCTCCTTCTTGAGCCCCTCGCGCTCGATCTCCAGCTGGGTCATCTTGCGCTTCACGTCGTCGATCTCCGTGGGCATGGAGTCGATCTCGATGCGCAGGCGGCTGGAGGCCTCGTCCACCAGGTCGATCGCCTTGTCCGGCAGGAACCGGTCGGCGATGTAGCGGTGGGAGAGGGTGGCGGCGGCCACCAGGGCGTTGTCCTGGATGCGCACGCCGTGGTGTACCTCGTAGCGCTCCTTCAGGCCGCGCAGGATGCTGATGGTGTCGTGTACGGAGGGCTCGCCCACCATCACCGGCTGGAAGCGCCGCTCCAGGGCCGCGTCCTTCTCGATGTGCTTGCGGTACTCGTCCAGCGTGGTGGCGCCGATGCAGTGCAGCTCGCCGCGCGCCAGCGCCGGCTTGAGCATGTTGCCCGCGTCCATCGCGCCCTCGGCCTTGCCCGCGCCCACGATGGTATGCATCTCGTCGATGAAGAGGATGACCTCACCGGCCGCGTCGGCGACCTCCTTGAGCACCGCCTTGAGGCGCTCCTCGAACTCACCGCGGTACTTGGCACCGGCCACCATCGCGCCCAGATCGAGGGTGATCAGCCGCTTGTTCTTCAGGCCCTCGGGCACGTCGCCATCGACGATGCGCCGCGCCAGGCCCTCGACGATGGCCGTCTTGCCCACGCCGGGCTCGCCGATGAGCACGGGGTTGTTCTTGGTGCGCCGGCTGAGCACCTGCACGCAGCGGCGGATCTCCTCGTCGCGGCCGATGACTGGATCTAGTTTGCCCGCGCGGGCCGCCTCCGTGAGGTCGCGCCCGTATTTCTCCAGCGCGCGGTAGGTGGCCTCTGGGTCCTGGCTGGTGACGCGGGCCGATCCACGCACGTCCTTGATGCCGGACAGCACGCGATCGCGCGTCACGCCCGAGGACTTGAAGACCTCGCCGATGGCGCCCTTGTCGTGGGTGAGCGCCAGCAGCAGGTGCTCGGAGGAGACGAACTCATCCTTGAGCCCCTTGGCCTCGTCCTCGGCCTTGTCGAACGTCTTGAGCAGGCGCTGGCTGAGCGTGGCGCTCTCGCCGCCCTGCATGCGCGGCAGCTTCTGCAGCGCCTCGCCGAGGCGCGCCGCGAAGAGCTTCGGGTCCGCGCCAATCTTTCGAAGGATGGGCTCGACGATGCCGTCCTTCTGGCCCAGCAGCGCCGCGGCCAGGTGCTCGGGCTCGTAGTTGGGGTTGTCCGCCCGACGAGCAAGCGCCTGACCCTCGTGGATCGCTTCCTGCGCCTTCACTGTGAACTTGTCGAGTCTCATGTCACTCAACGTAAGGGTCGAAGACCCCTTGGCAAGCATGGCCCGTACAAGGGGAGCAGAATAGTTCCAGGTCCTAGGAATTTCGGCTTTGTCAGGGTTAAGGAGTTGCCACGGCGAGGGCAGCCCGCTATACGCCGCGCGCCTTTCTCGGGGGGCTTACTCTGGAAGCGCACGGCGGATATCTCGTTAGGCTCGAATCCTTCTTGGGGCTAAGTCTCGTCCGGCTGGCGCGTGAGGCGCTGGCGAGCGACGGGGTGCTCGGCAGCCTGCCGTCCCTGCGCGTCTCGGTGCATCGCCGGCGCAAGGTGGTGCGGCTGGCCTACGAGGGCCTGCCCTCCGCGGGGGCGAGGGGCGCTCACTGGTATGGCGAGCACCACGCGCTTGCACGCCTGCTGTCCCGGGTCTCCAACGCCACCGTCCACGCCTACTGCATCGATCCGGATGACGGTGAAGAGGTCATCGCCTACGGCAACGGTCGCCGCGTGGGGGGCGACCGGGTGGTCTACGAGAACGTGGAGCTGCCCGAGCAGGCCGAGGAGCTGGACGACGCGGCCTTCAAGCTGATGCGCTCGCGCTGGCCGATGGGACACCTGGCCTACGTCTTCGGCCTCACGCGCGAGGAGCTGCTGCGCTTGCCGCGCGCGGCCTCGAACGTGCTGTTGACGCTGGATGCTGTGAACGCGGAGGAGCTGCTGGAGGAACTGCTGCCCAGCCCCCAGCTGCCCCACGCTACGCCGGACGCGGCCTGATCCTCCGAGCGGGCCTGTCAGCTTTGTCAGGCCTGTCCGTGGTACTCTGGGAGCGCCGCTCGCGGGACTGTGATGCGACTTCCGAAACGAGCTTTTGTAGCTTGACTAGCTGGTCGTGTCCTCACACCCCGAGCGGCGCTCGTGCCACCCGAAACCTCGGGCACCCGGGAGGTGGACGTGAAGGACATGGCAATCGCGCTGCCGGCCGAGCAGGTCGCGCGCGAGGACCTCGTGATGTTCGTGAACGCGTGCTTCTCCTGCACGGGGCAGCGTGAGTTCTATAACGACGCGCGCGGGCAGGCGGTCTCCATCGAGTTCCTGCACGAGTACATCCTGGGCAACTACCGCCGGCTCTACGCGCGCACGCTGGCGGCGGGCATCAACCACTTCAACCGGGCGCAGATCGTCCTCAACCTGCTGGCCACCGGTCGCGACACTCCGTCGGCGGACCGAGCGGAGGAGGGCGCGCTGATCGCCGCGACGCTTCGGGCACTGCCGCCGCCCCGGGCTTATCGTGTGCTGGAGCTGCTGCGCTCGCGCCGCATCAACAACCGCCGTTCGCGCGCCATCGCCCGTGAGTACCTGGCGGGGCGGCCGGACCTGGACTTCGACGCGGTGAAGTACCGCTCCAAGCTGCGCTCGGCGGTGGTGCATGGGCACCTGAAGCTGGGAGATGAGCGGGGCCCCTTCCTGTTCCACGGCTGGCGCAAGCGTGTGTACACCCGCCCGCTGCTGGAGAAGTTCCGCCAGGCCCATTACACCCAGGAGGCCCTCTTCGAGCTGCCCTTCACCATCGCCGAGGGGCTGGCCTACAAGCACGGCATTCCCCGCGCGGTTTTCCTCGAGCGCATCGAGCCACGCCTGACCCAGGCCGAGCGGATGCGCCTGCAGGGGAGCGCCGCGCGCACGAAGGGGGTGGAGCTCTCCGTGGACCTCTCGCGGGTGCCGCTCACGAAGCTGGCGCTGTACGCGCTGTCCCTGGCACCGGCGGCTCGGCTGGAGCGGCGCGAGGAGCTGCACGCCGCGCTCTCGCAGGCCACGGCCCGGACGCTGGGGCGGGCGCCGCTGGCCCTGGGCCGGGTGGCTGCGGTGCTGGACAACAGCTATTCCAGCTCGGGCTCCAACGAGAAGCGCCGTCGCCCGTTGGGGGTGGCGCTCGCGGCGCACTACCTGCTGTCCGCCGCGGCGCGCGAGTACCGCGCCTTCTGGACGTCGCGGGTCGAAGATCCGCTCCTGGTGGGAGCACGGGGGCAGACGGATCTCTCCGCCCCGCTGCTCGACGCGTTGGAGTGGGCGCCGGACCTGGTGGTGGTCGTGTCCGACGGCTACGACAACGGGCCTCCCAACGCGGTGGCGGAGCTCACGCGCATCTTCCGGACGAAGCTGGATCCGGGGCGCCGCACCTCCATCATCCACGCCAACCCGGTGTTCGACTCGGAGCTGTTCACCCCCCGGGCGCTCGGGGCCTGCGTGCCCACGGTGGGTGTGCGCGACGCGGAGGATCTGCCGACGGTGCTGGGCTTCGCGCGGTTCGCGGAAGGCGCGGCCCCGCTGTCGGAGCTGGAGCACTACCTGGCGGCACGCGTGCGACAGATGATCGAGCGCGATGCACGCAAGCGGGGCGTGACGGCTCCGCTGAGCCTCGTGGGGGCATCAGCATCCGAAGTGCCCCCCGAGGATGAAGAACTCCCCGCGGTGGAAGAGGAGGCGTGAGATGGGACGTGGCAGCGCGGTGACGAAGCGGATCGGCCTCCAGGGCCTGCGGCTGGCGCCGGCACAGGTGTACGGCAACTTCCGCCTGGTGCCCGTCCTGCGGGACACGGTGCGGGGAGACCTGCGCTTTGCCCGGCGGACGTACCCGGATGACCTGGCGGTCGTCGCGCTCGAAGGCGAGCCGATGGCACCGGGGCTCAAGTACGTCTCGTACATCCCGCACGGGATGGTGATGTCCTGGGACAAGCAGCAGGTGGAGGCGGTCGTCGAGACGCGGCTCGTCAAGCCCGACGGGAAGCAGCTGAAGGTGGGGCCGTTCTCGCTCCGGGTGCTGCACCGGATGGTGCGCCGGGAGGACCGCCATCAGCTGCGACTGCTCCCGCTGCACCTGGCGATGGAAGGCTTCCTCGCTCTGCAGTTCGGTGGGCCGGAGATCGCCTGGCAGGAGTACTCGCGGGAGGCGTTGTCCACGGGGCTGAGCCCTCGTGTCGAGCAGTCGGTGCCGGGCTGGGCCAACGCGGCGTTCGCGGAGGCGCTGCGTGTGTTCGAGATCCACGAGCAGCAGGTGGGGGTGCTCATCTTCCGGGCGGACCTGCTGATGTCGGCCTTCATCCTGGCGCACCCGGACGACTACCGGGCGCTGCACCGGCCCATGCTGGAGGACTTCTACGGCGAGCTGCTGCTGCAGTACGGCTTCCTGGAGGAGGTCTCCCCGCTGGGAAGCTCCATCGAGCCGGGGCGGGTCTCTTCCCTGGGAGACCTCCGGGCCGAGGTGGCGCGTCTGCATCAGGACTGGGCGGCCTTCGTCCAGTCCTGCATGGCGGGAGGGCTGATGGGCGTCGAGGTCTCCGCGTCCCGCGTGTACGAGGCCGGCCCGTTCACGCTGGAGCGCTTCGTGACGGGCCTGCAGCCGTCGGAGGAGAACCACCTCGGCGAGATGATCCTCCGCGAGGAGGACGGAACGATCGAGTACCTCAAGACGTACCGGCTGTCGGCGGCGCAGACGCGGCGGGCCTACCTGCTCAAGCAGGTGTCGGCGGCGGGGTGGAACCTGGAGGACGCGGCGCGCAATCTGCGGACCAGTCGGGACGAGCTGATGGTCCGCATGAGGAACGCCGGCTTTGGCTACCTGCTCAAGCCAGAGGTCCTGAGCCAGGCCGTGAGCCGGCATACCCGCCGCTGAAGGGGCGGGCAGTCCCTGCTACTCGGCGGGGCCGTCCTGGGCGGTGATGGCCTCGCGCACGCGCGCGCTGTGGAAGTACTGGCCGATCAGCACGAACGCCCCAGCGATGACCGCGGTCTGCGCCAGGGTGATCGCCGACATGAGGATGGGCACGGTGCTCTTGAGCTGCTGGGCGAACGTGGGGTCCTGGAACTGGGGCAGCGTGCTCATGGCCTCGGCCATGGCGGTGCTCGAGCGCTTGACGACGACCATCCACTGGGCCCCGTCGATGGTGCGCAGGATGGCGGCGATGATGGCCACCCCGCCCAGCATGCGTCGCATGCCCTCGCGCGGCAGGCCCGCCGGCCGCAGCATCCGGCCCGCGGCAACGAAGGTGAAGGCGCACGCGATCGCCAGCGCGCCCAGGGTGAGGATGCGGGAGTCTCGCATGGGCTCCAGCGCGGAGAGCTGGGCCAGGATGAAGCGCTCTTCGACGGCGGGGTCTCCGAGCAGGTTCAGCCGCTCGGTGGAGGCCCTCTCCCGAAGCTCGGAGAAGTTCGTGAGGCTGCTGGCCTCGCTGGCGGCGAACATCCCCGTCACCCCCGACAGGATGAGGCACAGCACCGCGGCGATGTGGATGCCGCGGGGCAAGCCGGAAGGCTTTGGGGCGGGGCTACTCACCGCTTGCTTGCCTCTACGAAGCGCAGGCGCAGGTCGGTGAGCAGGTGGTTGAAGAGCTTCTCCTCCTCATCGGTGAGGTTGCCGCGCGTCTTCTCCCGCAGCATCGACAGCAGGTCGAGGCTCTCACGGGCCAGCTCCAGGTTCCGCTCAGTGCGGCCCGTCTCCGGGTTGACCGTCTCCCCCAGGTGGATGAGGGTGGTGGAGGCCAACCCGATGATGAAGGTGGTGAAGGCGATGGGCCCATCGCTACGTGCGGAGCCTGTCTCGCCCCGCATCACGAAGGTCTCGCCGCGCTTCTCGTCCGTCATGGGGCCTGCGTGTCCTCGGCGGTGTCCTCGTCCGCCTCGTCCTCATCGTCGTCCAGGTCCTCGTCGTTGTCGAAGTCCTCGGCCTCGATGGCCGTCTCGACGGTGGCCGCCTTGTCGGCGACGTCCGGCAGGCCCTTGATGTGGCGCTCGTAGGCCTTCTCGTCCAGCAAGCCGCTGCGCAGGTAACGCTCCGCGGTGCGCTTGTCGAGGTGCTTCGGGTCCAGCGTGTCCGCCATGGTCAACTCCTCGGAATCTCTTGGAAAAGGGCGCGCCACCTTATAGCAGAGGTGCTGCCTGTCAACGCCGCGCGTCCCACCCCTGGAAGCCGATGAACGCCTCCGCCCGCCCCTTGCTTCCCAAAGGCCCCTATCTCCTCTGTGACGACACCCTCCGGCCGGAGCTATCGCTGGGGGAGAAGGCGGCGCGCCTGCTGGCTGGGGGAGCACGCATCCTCCAACTGCGCATGAAGCGAACGCCGCCCCGAGAGGCGCTGGCCGCCGCGCGAGAGGTGGTCGCTGCCTGCCACCGCGCGGGAGCGCTCTGTCTGCTCAATGACCGGGTGGACCTCGCGCTGCTCTCGGGCGCGGACGGGGTGCATGTGGGAGACGAGGACCTGCCCCCGGAGGCGGCGCGCGAGCTGCTGGGCCCCGCCCGGCTGGTGGGCGTCACGGTGCGCAACGCCGAGGGGGCGCGGGCGGCGCAGGCGGCGGGGGCGGACTACGTGGGGGTCGGGCCTGTCTTCGGCACCACGACGAAGCAGGTACCCGCGCCGGTGCTGGGGGTGGAGGGCTTCGCGGCGGTGGTGCGCGCCAGCCCGCTGCCGGTGGTGGGCATTGGCGGCGTGGCCCTGACCAACATCGCCCAGGTGGCGGCGGCGGGAGCCTGGTGCGCGGCGGTGGCCTCGGACGCGTTGCTCGCCCCGGACATCGCCGAGCAGGTGCGTCGCCTGTCGGCCGCCTTTGACTCTGGCTTGCGGGGGGCTAGCCTCGCGGGTTCCCCATGACTCATCCCATGCGACATCACGGCCAGCCGCCGCGTCGGCCCAACATTGGCATTACTCCGGACTGGAGCGAGGCGGCTCCCGGCACGTCCTTCGCCCGCTACGAGCTGAAGGTGAGCTACGCGGAGGCGGTGCTGCGGGCGGGCGGGCTGCCCTTCGTGCTGCCGTATACGGACGACCCGACGTGCGTGGAGGCCTACCTGGATCGCGTGTCCGGGGTGCTCATCACCGGCGGGGCGTTCGACATTCCTCCCGAGGCCTATGGCGAGACGGCGCGCGAGGGCATGGGGGCGATGAAGGAAGGGCGCACCACCTTCGAGACGGCGCTGATGCGCGCGGCGCTCAAGCGCAACATGCCGGTGCTGGGCATCTGCGGCGGCATGCAGCTGCTCAACGTGGTGCTGGGCGGCACGCTGTACCAGGACATTGGCCGCGAGATGCAGGAGGTGCGCGAGCACGAGCAGAAGCACGACCGGACCCAGCCGCAGCACCCGGTGGACGTGCGCGACAACTCGCTGTTGGCGGAGGCGGTAGGGCGCGGCCAGTTGATGGTGAACTCCACGCACCACCAGGCGGTGAAGAAGCTGGGCAACCAGGTGGTGTCGAGCGCCGTCTCGCCGGACGGCGTGGTGGAGGCCATCGAGTCCACGGCCCACGCCTTCGCACTGGGGGTGCAGTGGCATCCGGAGTACATGCTGAACAACCTTCCGGTACACGCGGGCATCTACAAGGTCTTCATCCACAAGGCGCGCGACTACCGACGGTGAGCACGTCCCCTCGCGTCCTCTTGCTCGCGGGCCATGAGCCCACGGGCCGCGCGGGGCTGCTCGCGGACGCGGCCACGGTCCGGGCGCTGGGCGGCGCTCCCGTGGCCGTGCCCACGGCGCAGACGGCGCAGGGCACGGCCACCTTTCTCACGGAGGCCACGCCGCCACGGCTGCTGCGCGCGCAGATCGCCGCGGCGCGAGAGCTGGGCGACCTGCACGCGGTGAAGCTGGGCGTGGTGCCGGACGCGACCCGCCTCGAGGCGCTGCGTGAGGCCCTGGAGGGTGTGGAGGCCTGGTGGGTGGTGGATCCGGTCGTGCGGACCTCGAAGGGCCAGCCCCTGTCACGCCTGACGGCTCGGCACTACCTGGGGCTAGCGGGGCCTCGGGTGGTGCTCACACCCAACCTGGACGAGGCGGCGTGGCTGCTCGGGTGGCCGGCGGTGCGCACCGTGGACGAGGCGGCGGAGGCGGGCCGGGAGCTGGTGGCTCGGGGGTTCGGGGCGGTACTGGTGAAGGGCGGCCATCGCGAGAGTGGAGCCGTGGACGTGCTGTGCGTGCCGGGGCGGGTGCGGCTGCTCACGGGCCGGCGCCTGGCCCGGTCTCCGGAGCGGCGGGGCACGGGCTGCCGGTTCGCTTCGGCGCTCGCGGTGGAATTGGGGCGGGGGAGGGCGGTTGAGCTTGCCGCGCGCAGGGCCAAGACGTACGTGGCCCGGTATCTGCGGACGGGAACCTCATGATTTCCAATGTCGTGTTCGACTTCGACGGGACCATCGCCAACTCGCTGCGCGTGATGGTGTCGCTCTACAACCAGATCGCCGAGAAGTACGGCTACACGCCGATGCTCGACTCGGACCTGGCGCACCTGCGCAAGCTCTCGATCATGGATCGGTGCCGGAAGCTGGGGGTCCCCGTGCTCCGCCTGCCCTCGTTGGTGTTGGAGGCCAAGCGCCGGTACCGGGAGGTGGGGGGCACGGTCGAGGCCTACGAAGGGATGATCCCCGTCCTGCAAGAGCTGCGTCGCCAAGGTGTCAGCGTGGGGATCATCTCGTCCAACTCCCAGGAGACCATCGAGAAGTTCCTGGAGCGGAACAGTGCTCGGTCGCTGGTGCATAGCATCTCCTGCTCCAGCAACCTCTTCGGGAAGGACAAGATGATCAGCCGGTACCTGAAGACGTTCAGCTTGTCCCCGGAGCAGGTGCTCTACGTGGGCGACGAGCACCGGGATGTGGAGGCCTGCAAGAAGACGAAGCTGCGCATCGTGGCCGTCACGTGGGGCGCCGACTCGGTGGAGCTGCTTGGCCAGGCGGGCCCTGATTTCCTGGCCCACCAGCCCGCGGACATCGTCGAGCGGGTGAAGCAGCTCAATGGTGGAGAGGGCCAGCACCCGAGCTAGGCCCTGCTACGCTGAGGGAAGTGACTGGCCCCACCGAAAAGCCCGCGGGACTGCCGCGGAGCGAGCGCGTCCTCCGGCTGCTCCTCTTCCTGGGGCTCAGCATCGCGTACGTGCTCCTCACCCCGCGCAAGTTCACCTACGGAGACGGGCCCGAGCTGCTCGCGGCGCTCCTCAATGGAGGAGTTGCCCACCCCAGTGGCTACCCGCTGTTCTCGCTCCTGGGGCTGCTGCCGGCCCGACTGCCGTGGGCCACGCCGCACTTCAACGCGACCTTCTTCCTGTGCGCCCTGCCGAGCGCGGCCACGGCGGTGGTCCTCTTTGCCAGTCTGCGTCGGCTCGAGGTCCGGTCGGCCTGGGCTCTCGTTGGCGCGCTGCTCTATGCCTTCAGCGGGCCCGTCATCGCCCAGTCCATCCGGCTGGAGGTCTACGCGCTGCACTGCCTGTTCATCGCGCTGACGTTCTGGGCGCTGCTTCGCTACGCGCAAGCGCCGGACTCACCCCGCTGGGCCTATCTGGCCGTGCTCTTCACCAGCCTGGGGCTCACCCACCACCTGACGAGCGTCTTTCTCATCCCGGTCGTCCTCGCGAGCCTGATAGCGCTCAATCGCCCGTGGTTCTTCCGGCCGCGCACGCTCCTGTCGTTGCTGGGCATCGGCCTGGCCTGTGGCCTGCTCTACCTCTACCTGCCGCTGCGAGCCCTGGCGAACGATGGCCTGGTGCTCTCGTGGAATGATCCTCGGACGTTCGAGCGCTTCTGGTTCCATGTGACCGGGCGCGAGTACACCCACCTGAGGACGCTCGAGGGCGCTCTGCCGAGGCTCGCCCGGTTCCACACGGCCCTGAACGGCGGGCTGCTCCCGGGCGCGCTGTTCTTCGCCGCACCGGGCGTGTTCCTGGCGTGGCGGCGCTACCCGGCGGTGGCGGGACCGGCCCTGTTGTTCCTCCTCCAGTTCGTCGCATACATCGCCACGTACGACATCGATGACATTCGCGCGTACGACCCCATGGCCTTTCCGCTCTTGGCGCTCTTCTTCGGGGTGGGAATCGACGGGCTCTTCCGGCTGGGCCTGCGCACCCGCCTGCTGTCCAAGCGCCTCTTCCAAGCGCTGGGGCCTGGGGTGCTGCTGCTGGTGCTCGGCATCGGCTTCCTGAGCCGGCTCGGAGAGCGCTACGAGGCGACGCTGGCCGAGGACATGTCGGAGCAGGTCGTCGCGGCGCTTCCCGAGAAGGCCCTTCTCCTGACCGAGGGGGACAAGTACCTCTTCCCCATGTGGTACCAGGCCTATGTCCGGCGCCCGGAGCGCGGGCTTGTCGTGGTCGACATGGGGATGTTCAGCTCGACCCAGTCTCGATGGTACCGAGACTTCCTCCGCCGGCGGCACCCGGACATTCAATGGCCCTCGGAGGAGGAGGTACATGCGCCGGACACGCGCTGGAAGGAACAACTCCTCTCGCGGAACGCAGGCACCTGGGCACCGTTCGCCCTCTTGAAGGAGCCGTGGGATGTCCCCGGCTCCTGTGCCGTCATCGAAGGATGGCTCCACCGCATCGTGCCGTGCGAGGACGCTCCTGTCGCCTCCAGGCCCACGCGCTACGCCCGCCACATCTATGTGGCCCGCCACGCGGCCCACGGAGGGAAGAACTACCTCTACGACGCGGCGCGCCGGCATCCGAGCGGCACGGACCGGCTCGTCTGCGTCGTCGAGTGGTTCCCCGAGCGGGACCGTGTTCTCTCCGTCACGTGGACGTTCGAGGGGCCCAATGGGGAGCGGCACACCCTGGGGCCGTTTTCGCTCCCCAAGGAGTCCACGCGGAACTGGGGTGTGCTCCTCGAAGCGCAGCAGGCGCCGGGCTGGTGGACATGCACCGCCCACGTGGAGGGCGAGGGCAGCGTCTCCACGGGCTTCGATCTCACCGAGTGAACGCCCGCTGCGCCGGCCGAGGTGAGAGCACGGCCCGCAGTGGCACGTCGTAGAAGCGGTCCAGCAGCCAGCATCCCGCGATGACGAGCACGGAGAAGACCAATCCGCTCCAGGGGCCCAGGTTCCCCGCGTCGAGCCCGAGCGCGAGCAGGGCGTCCGTGGCTACGAAGATCAGCGGGTAGTGGACGGCGTAGAGCGCATAAGACACCAGGCCACTGAACGCGAACACCGCCTGAGCCCGGGTTCCCGGCTCGGTGCGGGTGCCGAGCAGCACCAGCAGCGGAAACAGCACGATCGCACAGAGGAGATCGTAGACGCCGAGGAAGGGCGCTGGGGGCTTCACATAGAGGAGCACCAGCATGAGCGCGATGAGCACGTAGGGGCTCACACGCATGGATGCGGACAGCCGCTGGGCGACGAAGTGGATGAGGACGCCCGCGAAGAAGGAGAAGCAGACGCGGGACAGCGCGACGCCCACCCCGTTCCAGGTCCAGCCATGGTTCAGCGAACCGTGGTGGAGGCTGTCCCAGCCCAGCCAGATGGCGGACACGGTGACGAGGGCGACCAGGACGCGCGGCGTCAGCCATCGCCAGAGGAGGGCGTAGACCCCATTGATGACCAGCTCGAAGAGGAGGGACCAGGCGGCGATGTTCAGCGGGTAGAGCGCCGGAGGGCCCGCACCCAGGGTGGGGGAGGGCAGGAAGAAGATCGAATGGAGCAGGGAGGTTCGGAACTGCTCCCAGGTCCAGCTCTGCGTCTGCGCGAGGAAGACCTCCCGCTGGAAGAAGAGGTTGAAGGCGATCCAGGCGCCGGAGAAGACGATTCCGAGGAGGTAGAGCGGATAGAGCCGGATCA
This sequence comes from Hyalangium ruber, assembly GCF_034259325.1. Lineage (NCBI taxonomy): Bacteria > Pseudomonadati > Myxococcota > Myxococcia > Myxococcales > Archangiaceae > Hyalangium > Hyalangium rubrum. The sequence goes on from NZ_JAXIVS010000011.1 coordinate 348,605, forward strand.
GCCGCATGCGCATGAAGGCGGCAGCGGACATGCCGGCCTCGAAGCGCGCCTGATAGGCGAAGGCCAGGACGAAGCCGCTCAGCACGAAGAACAGATCCACCGCCATATAGGCGTGGCGCATGTGGAGCGGCCCGAAGAGCCACCCGGCGTGGTGCGTCATGACCGCGAAGGCCGCAGCGCCGCGCATGCCGTCGAGCGTGCGAAACGTGCGACGGGGGTGCTCCAACACAGCCAACCGCTTCTCTCCTCGCCTGGGTGTGAGGAGTCTAGGACGAAGCGTGAAGGGCGAACAGGGGAGGGCCCGGGGCCGGGGTACGAGGCCCGCGCTCTTATCGATTCCTAAGGTGGTGGCATGAGGGCTCGTCCGCACCCGTCGCCATGGCCTGTGTTGCTTCTCTTCGCCGTGGCCATGGCCTGTGCTCCGGCGCCCGCTCCCGAGACGCCTTGGGGGCCCGAGGTGCCGCTGGTCTGGAGTGGCCCTCCCATCTGGGTCGAGAGTCCAATGGTGAAGATCGGGCCCAGGACGGCGCCGGGCTCCCTGCGGGAGCTGAACCTCTACGCGGCGCGCAACGAGTTCGTCTCCTTCCAGGTGGCGATCCACGGGGGAGAGACGGGCGTGACGATCGACAGCGTGAGCCTGTCCGCCTTGAGAGGGCCTGGCGTCATCTCCATTGGCAACGTCACCCTCTACAGACAGACCTTCCTCGAGATCACCCGGCCCTCCACGCAGAGCTCGCACGCTGGGTCATGGCCAGATGGGTTGATACCGGACTTCGACGAGCTCACCGGAGAGAAGCGCCGCGCCTTTCCCTTCACCGTCCCCGCCGGCGAGGTCCGCGCCCTCTGGGTGGATGTGCATGTCCCGGAGGGCGCGCGTCCCGGGGCCTACCGGGGCAGCGCCTGGGTTACGACGAGCGACGGGGCGAGGCTCGAACTGAGGATTGGCCTGACGGTCGTCGACATGCTCATGGAGAGCACGCCCTCGCTGAAGTCGGCCTTCTTCCTGCGGACGCCGTATGTCTGTCAGGCCTTCGCCGGGAAGCAGGAGTGCGAAGATGAGGAGCTGTTGCGGCTGCTCCCGCTCTTCTACCGACTGGGGCTCGAGCACCGCATCACCCTGGCCGGAAGCTTTCCGCACCTGCGGGGGCGGGCCGCGTGGCGCGAGGAGGACTGGAACACCCTCGAGCTGCTCTGGGGCCCGTTCCTCGATGGCACCTCGTCCGCTCGCTTGCTCGGAGCACGCATGACGAGCTGGCAGTACCTGGGACCGTCGAATGCGGAGGGGCTCGCGGAGTTCTCGCGAGAGAGCTCCACGCGAGGCTGGCTGCCTCGCGCCTTCCACTACGTGGGAGATGAGCCACCCCTGTACTCGACCTTCGATGAGGTGCGGCGGCGTGCCAGCCTGACGCGGCAGAGCGCACCCGCGCTGCAGACGCTGCTCACCTCCGACATCGATGGGCTCGAGAATGCGGGCCTGGAGGAGGTTGTCGACATCCTCGCGGTGGTGATCAACTCCCTGACGCCGGCACCTCCGCGACAGGGAGATCAGCGGGAGCGGTACAAGGACTTCCTCTCCCGGCCGGCGCGGGAGCTCTGGCTGTACCAGAGCTGCGTGAGCCATGGCTGTGGCACGTTCTTGCCGGAGAACGAGCCGGGCCAAGGCTGGCCCTCGTACATGATCGATCGCCCGGCCGCCAAAGCCCGCGCCATGGAGTGGGTGTCCTTCCTGGAGGGAGCGACCGGCGAGCTCTACTACCATACGGCGGAGGCGCTCGATTCGGCGTGGACCGATCAGTTCCGGTTCAATGGGAACGGGGACGGCACGCTCTTCTATCCAGGCACTCCGGCGCTCATCGGTGGGAGCACGGCGGTGCCGGTGCCTTCCCTGCGGCTCAAGCTCATCCGCCTGGGGTTCCAGGACTACGAGTGGCTCAAGGCGGTGAGCGATGCCGGAGACCCGGAGTATGCGCGGAAGGTGGCGCGCCAGGTCATCCCCGCCACCTGGCGGGTTCCGGATGATGGCACCCTCTTCGAGGTGGCCCGGTTGTGCCTCATGCGCCGGTACCTCGAGCTCACGGTGGCGCGGACTCCTGGCACGGACCGTCCCATCGACGTCCCATGTCCCGAGAGCCTCGGAGGCCCACCCCCGTGAAGCGGGTGAAGATCGAGAAGGCTCGGCTCTGGCGTCTCGGCGGAGCGGGGGGGACGATTTCAAGGGGATCGAGGAGATTGGCCGGGAGCTGGCCACGTCGGACCGCTGGCCGGAGTGGAAACCAGGGTCAGAGTTCAAAACCGTGCGGGATCGCTCTGCTGCTGCTCGTCAGTGAGCGGTAGCTCGAGGGTGGCCGTGGCGCCCTTGCCCGGCCCGTCGCTCTCCAGCGTGAGGTCTCCGCCCAGCATCTTCGCCGCGAGCACGCTCGAGTGAAGTCCCAGGCCATGTCCCCCCTCTCGGGTGGTGAAGCCCTGTGAGAAGAGCAGCTTGCGCACCTCCGGCGCGATGCCCATGCCGTTGTCCACTACCTGGATGCGGGCCCTGTCGCCGTGTACCGCGAGCCGCACGTGCAGGTAGCGCTCGTTCGGGGGCAGCGGGGCCATGGCGTCCTTGGCGTTGCTGATGAGGTGGATGAGGATCTGCAGCACCTTGTGCTTGTCCACCCGGAGCTTGCGGTGCGTGGACAGCTCGCGGACGACGGTGATGCCGTGGCGCTTGAGCGACGGCGACTGCATGCTCAGGGCATCCTCGACGAGGGCGGAGAGCTCGCACTCCTCGGGCAGGAGCGTGCTGCGGGCATAGGTCTGCTGGACCTGGACGATGGCGCGGATGTGCTCGATGTTCTTGCTCATCGCCCCCAGTCCCTCTTTCAGCGCCGCCTGCTCGCGGAGCAGCTCGTCGGCGAGCACGGGGAGGTAATCGGGGAGCCGGAGGCCTCGGGGATCCCGGGTGAAGAAGTCCGCGAGGTGGGGGCGGTGCTCCTCGAGCAGGGTGGAGACCTTCTTCAGCCCTCCCAGGCGAGAGGTATTCACCGTCTGGCTCATCACCTGGAGGTTGGTGACGGCGCTGGTCAGCACGTTGCCGACGTTGTGGAGCACGTTGGTGGCCACCTCGGCCATGCCCACCGAGCGCGCGGTGTCCACCAACTGGGCCTGGGCCTGCTGGAGCTCTCGGGTGCGCTCCTCCACGCGCTTCTCCAGCTCGTCATTGGCGCGGCGCAAGGCCGCCTCGGCGCGCTGGATGTCGGTGTACAGCCGGGCATTCTCGATGGAGATAGCGGCCTGGGTGGCGATGTGCCCGAGCAGGGCGCTGCGCTCGGGAGTGAAGGCGTTGGTGGCCAGGCTGTTCTCCAGGTAGAGCACCCCGCGAAACTCCTCCTGGCGCAGCAGGGGCAGGCAGAGCACGGAGCGGGCCTGTCCGCGCCCCAGCCACGCATCGTCCGAGAAAGGGTGGGGCTGGGAGGCATCGCCGATGAGCACCTGCTCCCGCGTGCGCCGCACATAGGCGATGAGCGTCCACGGCAGGCGGGCCTCCTCCGCGTCGATGGGGGTGCCTTCCTGGCCGGAGTCCGAGACCGCCACGACCGAGAGCTTCTCGCCACTCGGGAGCAGCAGGGCGCCGCGCTGGGCGCCGGCGTTCTCGGTGGCCACTTGCAGCAGCGTGGCCGCCAGTTGCTCGAGGACGATCTCCCCGGAGATGGCTTGCTGGGCCTTCACCACGGTGAGCGCGTCGATGTGCGTCGAGCGGGTGTCCGTGGCGGTCGCCTCGTCGGTCGCCGAGGCGGAGAGGTGTGGCCATTGCGCGTCCAGGTGCCGAACCTTGCCGTGGGCGCCCCATCGCAGCCAGGCCTCGCGGGACTTGAGCGCGTAGGCGTCGGCGATCGTGGGCATCTGGCGCTCGTGCCAGAAGCGAGCCGCGAGTTCGCTGGTGAGGGCGCAATGCTGGATGAAGCCATGCTCGCGGGCCGCTTGGAGCGCATCTTCGTACGCTCGCGAGGCTTCGAGCTCCTGGCCCGTGATGCGCGCCAGCTCTCCGTGGACCATGCGCTCGGGCGCGCGGAAGTTCTCCGGGCAGTAGCTGGCCCACTCCGCGAGCTGCTGGTGATGTTGTCGCAAGTCCTCGAGGGCAGGGGGCCGCGCCTCGGGCGAAAGCTCTCCCCAGCTTCCGGCCAGGCTCAGGGCTCGGAAGAGGTGGAAGTCCAGCAGTTGGATGTGGCTCGTCGAGGACCAGGCCAGCTCGGCCGCCTTGTTCCCCGCCTCGCGCGCCGCCGTGAAGGCGCCGCACATGAAGCGCGCCTGCATCTTGAGGATCCAGTACCAGCACCGCATGGTGCTCATGCTGTCGGGCGTCAGCCCGGCCTCGAAGGACGCCTCATCGAAGTCGTCCCCGCTCAGGGAGCCGAAGGCAGGCGAGAGGCCGCGCAGTTGCTGCACGTAGCGCTGGGTGTGTTGGATGACGTGCTGCACGTCGAGGAAGCCCGCTCGGCGGGGGAAGTCCAGCCGCGCGACCGACTCCTGATAGACCTCCTCCAACTCATGCCCGAGGGCCAGGCGATCCGTGACGATGTGGTTGCAGCAGTAGCAGGCCACCTGGAAGTCCCCGCCCTGGACCGCGTGCTGAAAGGCCTCGCGGATGAGCTCCAGGGAGGTGGAGAGGGGCCGGGTCCAGTAGTTGATGATCTCCAGGCTGTAGAGCGCCTTTCCGCGCGAGGCGGAGAAGCCGTGGCGCTCGACGAGCTCGCAGGCCAGCTTCCCGAAGGCGTAGCCCTCCCGATACATCTTGAACGCAGGGCCAAGCACCACGCCGTACCAGGCATACCCATGCACCGCGGCCCCGGAGTTGCCGTGGCGCAGGCTCAGGGAAACCAGCCGGCACAGGTGGAGCACGAGCAGGTTCCGGTCGGTGAAGAACGAGGGCGTGAAGAGCGCGGCGAGGACATCGAGCGTCGCCTCCATGTCCGGGTCGGTCAGCCGGGGCAGCTCGATGAGGCTCTCGATGGGACGACCCGCCAGCAGCGCTCCCACCTCCTCGTGGGCGGCCACCACCTCTTCCCAGGAGGGGTGGGGTGACATCGGCATTCCGAGCAGGGCCAGACACTTCAGGAGGCTCTCGATGCACGCCTGGATCTCTCCCATGGCGATGTGCAGGTCGCTCTTCAGGTGGTAGACGGCCCCCGTCTCCGGCCGGTTGCGCGCCCGAGGAAGGAGCTGTTCCACCTGCTGGCGTGCTTCGGCGGTGTTGCCGCTCATGAACTCGCAGCGGGCCTGCTCCAACTGGAGCTTGAAGGCCAGCTCGGGGTCCGACTCCCACGGGTCTCCGGGGAGGAGCTGGAAGGCTGTCGCCAGGTAGGTGGCGGCCGAGCGGAACGCGGTCGAGGCCTGTGCCCGCTCCGCGGCCTCGGCGTTCAGGCGTGCCACGCGGTGGCGCTCCTCGGGGTCAATGAGAAGCTCCGCGCCGGCATTGAGCTGGCTCACCACGTCGAAGAGGTGTTCCTGCACCTCCTCGGGCGTCATGCTGCCCAGCAGCAGCCGGCCGATGCGCAGGTGGACGGCCTTGCGCTCCTCTTCGGGAATGAGGGCATGGGCCGCCTGCTGGATGCGGTCATGGAGGAAGCGATATTGGTCCGGGCCGGCGCTCGCCAGCAGCCCCTCCTGGAGCGCCGGATCGAGGCCTTGCTCGACTTCGGCCGCCTCCTTCAGATCGGAGATCAAGCGCAGGGTGCGCAGGGTGAAGCTGTTGCCCACGCAAGCGGCCAGACGCAGCAGGTGCTGGGTGTTCGAAGGAAGCTGGCGCAGCTTGCCGACCATGAAGTCGACGACGTTGTCGGAGTAACCCCGGGCCTGGACCTGCTCGGCATCCCAGCGCCAGGCGCCCTCGGGCGTGCGAGCCAGCAGGCCGTCGTGGTGGAGCGTGAGCAGGAACTGCAGCAGGAAGAAAGGGTTGCCGCCAGTCTTCTCCCGGGCCAACGCCGCGAGCGGTTCGACGACGTCTCCGGTCGCCCCAGGCAGCGCGTCTCCCACCAGGCACCGCACGTCCTCGAGGCTCAGCGGCTCGAGCTGGAGATCGGTCAGCCGCGCGCCAGCCTTGCCCAGCTCTCTCAGGGCCAGCGCCAGGGGGTGCGAGGGACTCACCTCGTTGTCCCGGTAGGCGCCAATGAGGAGCAGCGGGGGTGTCTCCGGGTGGGTGAGCAGGTGCTGGATGAGCTGGAGGCTCGCCCCATCGGCCCACTGCAGGTCATCCAGGAACAGCACGAGGGGACGTTCGGCGTGGGTCAGCGCGCCGAGGAACTTGCGGAACACGCGGTGGAAGCGGTGCTGGGCCTCGGCGGGAGGCAGCTCCGGGACAGGCGGCTGCTTGCCGGCGACGAGCTCCAGTTGGGGCACCACGTCCACGAGGAGCTGCCCGTGGCCTTCCCAGGCCTCGCGCAGGTGTTCCCGCCAGCGCGCCAGCTCCTCGTCGGTGCCCGAGAGCAGTTGCTGCGCCAGCCCGCGGATGGCCTGCGCCAGGGTGGAGTAGGGGATGGCGCGCTGGAACTGGTCGAACTTGCCGCTGAGGAAGAAGCCGCGCTGGCGTACCACGGGCTTGTGCAGCTCGTGGACCACCGAGGACTTGCCGATGCCGGAGTAGCCGCGCACCAGGAGGAGCTCGGGTCGCCCGCCCTGGGCCACGCGCTCGAAGCCCTGGAGCAGGGCGGCCGCGTGCGTGGCGCGCCCATAGAGCCGCTGGGGCAGCTGGAAGCGGACGGGCACATCCTTCAGGCCGGGCTCGAAGTCCTCGCGCACGCCCCGGCGCAGGGCTTCCTGGCACCGCTCGAGGTCCGCTCGCAGCCCTGCGGCGCTCTGGTAGCGCTCCTCGGCCACCTTGGCCAGCAGCTTGAGCACGATGGCGGACAGCACGGGCGGCAGTCCTTCCACCTGCTCCAGGAGAGGCGGGGGCACCAGCGCCATGTGGGCATGGAACCATTCGAGCGCGTCACGCCCATGGAAGGGTCGGCGGCCGGTCAACAGCTCGTAGAGGGTGACGCCCAGCGAGTAGAGGTCGGTGCGGTAGTCCACCGAGCGGTTCATGCGCCCGGTTTGTTCCGGAGACATGTAAGCCAGCGTGCCTTCAACCAGCGGGTTCCGCAGGGCATCCACGTGTTCGACGAGCTGGAGGCTGGCGTTGCCGAAGTCGATCAGGCGCGTCTCGCCCGAGGGCGTGAGGAGGATGTTGGAGGGCTCGAGGTCCTTGTGGATGACGCCGCGGCAGTGGAGCTCCGCCAGCGTGGAAGCCAGGGAGATGCCCAGCGCGAGGACGCGCGGCACCTCCAAGGGCTTGCCGGTGAGATCGGCCAGGGACTCACCCGCGATCTCCTCCAGCAGCAGCACGGGGCGGTCGTAGAGCTGCTCGCAGGAATGAACGCGGGTGACGCCGTGTACTTCGCGAAGGCGCTGCAGGATGCTGAACTCGCGCCGATAGCGCTCGTGCTCGCGCGGGCTGGGAGGCGAGCCCGTGGGTGTCTTGAGGATGAGCGGCAGGCCATCGGAATCGCGCACCGCATGGAATAGCACGTGGGTGCCAGTGGACTTGATCGCCCCGCGGAGCGTGTAGCCTGGGATCTGGTGCATGCCTGGAGGTACAGCGATGGGAGCCGCCCTCGCCTCGGCTCGACTCATCACGAGTGGGCTCTGGATGGGAACAGACCCGTGAGCGCTCGGCAATCCCAATCCCTGTTCGCTGGCTCGGCCATGAACCCGACAACCGCGAAGAATTGGCGAGGCTTTCACCGGGTACCCATGAGATCCGGATCCCAGGTTTGAGATACCATCCGGTGTGTCCTATCGGGGGGACCGTCCATTCATGAGCGTGCTTCGCTGGCTTCACCTCAGCGACTTCCATCAGGGCATGCCGGGCCACGGCTGGCTGTGGCCCAACGTGCGCGAGCCGTTTTTCAAGGATCTCGAGCGGCTCCACGCGCGGTGTGGCCCTTGGGACCTGGTGCTCTTCACGGGGGACCTCACCCAGCGCGGCAGCGCCGAGGAGTTCGCCCAGTTCGAGCAGACGATGCTCGGGCTCTTTGAGCACCTGCGAAAACTCGGCTCACATCCGAAGTTCCTCGCCGTTCCCGGCAACCACGACCTCTCGCGGCCCGATCCGATGGAGCCGGAGGTGATGGTCCTCCGGCGCTGGCGTGAGGAGCCCCGGCTGCGCGAGAAGTTCTGGACCGATGGGGCGGGCGTCCGCTACCGGGACATGCTCCGGGGCGCCTTCGCTCACTACGAGAAGTGGTGGCGGGAGACCCAGCTGCCTCGGCCGGAAATCTTGGAGCATGGACCGCTTCCCGGAGATTTCTCCGCGACCCTCGAGCTCGAGAAAGGGGGCGTGCGCCTCGGGGTGCTCGGCCTGAACACCGCCTTCCTTCAACTCACGGGTGATGACTACCACCGCAAGCTCGCTGTCGAACTGCCCCAGTTCCAGCTGAGCTGTGGCAGGGATGGACCGGCCTGGGCGAGTTCGCACGACGCATGCCTGTTGCTGAGCCACCATCCACCCGACTGGCTGGACGACGAGGCGCGGCGGGTGTTGCGTGAGGAGATCGCTCCCCCGAAGCGCTTCGTTGCGCACCTGTTCGGCCACATGCACGAGGGCCAGATGCGGACGCTCTCGGAGGGCGGGAGCGAGCCGTGGCGCGACCTTCAGGCTCCATCGCTCTTCGGGCTCGAGAAGTGGGGGACCGCGGAGGAGACGCGCCAGTATGGCTATGTCGCCGGACGGCTCGAGTTCGCCGAGGACCACGGCCTCCTGCGCCTCTGGCCGCGGACCGCCGTGCGAGGCGCCCCGCGCATCGTTCCCAACCACGCGGCGTTCGATCTCGACGACGACATGGGAACGAGCCCCGTGCGGGTTGCTCTCCACACGCAGAGGAAGAAGTCCTCCCCCTCCAACCCCGGTCTCTCCACCCAGGAGTCGCGCCCCTACGAGCTTCAGGGCGGCGCGCAGGCGGGGACCCAAACGGAGGACTTCGTTCGGGAGTACCGCACCCGTCTCCAGAGCAGCTTCGGGCGGTGGGATCTCGCGGGCATCCGGACGGTCCTGTCCGGGGAGGCTGGTCCCACCACCGCCTCGCTCGACTCCATGTACCTGCCCCTCCGGCTGGGGGATGGCTTCGACCCCGACACGCTTGATGCCGGTGCGGCGCTGGGGTTGGACGCATTGCTGGAGCGCAACCGCCCGCTCGTCATCTGTGGCCCGGCTGGCAGCGGGAAGACCACGTGGATGCGGTGGACGTTCCGCCAGCTCGCGCGGCACGAGGACTCGCTGCCATTCATGGTCGAGCTCCGGAGGGTGGCGCACCTGTGGAGCAAGGCGCACACGCGAGGCGAGGACCGGACGCTGGATGCCTACCTGCGGGACTGGGTGGCGGAGTACGGCGTGGCCGGCTGGGGCAAGGCGCTGCCCACGCTCCTCGACAGCCAGACGGGGCCGCGGCCCGTGCTGCTGGTGGATGGCTGGGATGAGCTGGGCGAGCTGGGCGAGCGGCTGCGTGAGCAGCTCATGGGGTTCCTCGCCGCGCATCCGCGTGTGCTGGCGGTGGTGACGAGCAGGCCCTACGGCGAGAGCCGTCCGTCCCGGAGTGAGGGGTTCGAGCTGCTCCATATTCAGCCGCTCTCGGATGGGGAGATCGCCCAGATCGCCAACGGCTTCTTCCGCCAGGTGTACAGCGAGGGCGAGCAGGTGGCGGCGGCCTCGCGAGAGCGGTTCCTGAAGGCGCTCGCGGGCTCTCCCGAGGCCACGAGCCTGGCCCGTACCACCTTGCTCCTCACGATGATGCTGCTCATCAGCCGCCACCGGCCGCTGCCGGACAAGCGGCACCGGCTCTATGAGGAGTGCATCCGGAACCTGCTCGCGGCCCTGCCGGATCGCCGTGAGCAGGAGGGCGCCCTGCTGTCGCGGGAGCAGTGGCGGCCCGAGGACAGCGAGGTTCGCCTGCGGGTGGTCGCCGAGCTGGCCTTCCAGATGCAGAGCGAGGGCTACCAGGAGTGCCGCACGCAGGTCGTTCGGACGTGGGAGGAGCTGGAGCGCTTCCTTCCAGCGGAGTGGGGGCGTGAGCGCAAGTGGGGGTTCCTGACCTGGCTGGTGGCATCGGCGGGGGTGATGATCGATCGGACGGATGGAACGCTGGCCTTCGCCCATCTGAGCTTTCAGGAATACCTGGCGGCGCACCACCTGAGCACCACGCGGCAGAGCGAGGAGGAGCGCAAGACGCTCTGCCGGGAGCACATGGCGAGGCCGGAGTGGTGGGAGACGCTGCGGCTCTGGGCGGCGCTGCTGGATGACCGCAACTCCCGGAGCCTCGAGCCCGTGCTGAAGGATCTCCTCCACGGGAACGCGACGGGCTACTGGCTTGCCGGGGCGATCCTCGCCGATGGGCCGGGCGAAGGCGTCTTCGAGACCTGGGTGGAAGGGCTGGCGGGAAGGTTCCACGCCAACGAGCAGTCCTGGGCGGAGCTGAGCGCGCGCGCCTGGGCCTCCAGCCGACAGGACGAGCGCCGTGCGGCCCTTGTCTCCCGGTGGCCGAAGCTCGCTCCGTGCTGGAGCTGGCTCTCGGTGTTCCTCGCCCGGCACTGGTCGAACCTCGCCCGGCTCGACGTGCCCTCCGAGTGGAGGAACACCCTCTATCCCCTCATCCGTGAAGCTGGCCGGAAACAGGGCGTGGGCCTGGGGCGGGTGCTGAGCGGTGCGGTCCCTGTCTGGCCTGGGATGCCCATCGAGCTGGTCCTCCTCCAGCTCTGGCCCTCACCTCGCGTGCAGGCGGGGAGTCGCCTTCAGACCCTCGTCTCGCTGGGCGCCAGCAGGCAGGAACTGCTCGCCGCTGCCCGGCACATCCTGGCCCAGCCGACGGAGAGCCCGGAGCTGGCGTGGCACTGGGCCCAGCTGCTGTCCGCGGAGCTGCTGAAGGAGCTGAGCACCCAGCACGACTTCCTGGCCTGGGATTGGGCCCGGGATTGGGCTCGCCACCTCACCCGCTTCTGGGGCCAGTATGGCGCTCGCGACACGATGCGGCACCGGGACTTGCCCCAGGGATTGGTGCCGCACCTGGAGCGGGAGCAGTTGCAGGACTGGACCCGGGACTGGAAGTGGCGCTGGGCCCTGGACTGGGTCTGGGAGTGGGGCGAGACCTGGGGGCAGAGCTGGTCCCGGGAGTGGGTTCGGCAGTGGGCCCAGACGCTGGCCAGGTGCTGGTCGCTCTCTCACGACGTGCCCTGGCTCGAGGACTTCGTCCTGGCGGAGCTCCAGTCCTCCCAAGGCCGCTCCGGTACACGCGCGGTGCTCGCCTACACGGACGACGCCAACGAGCCGAAGCTCGCGCTCTTCCAGGAGGCGTGCCGTGCCTCCCTGAACCCCCGGCGCAGCGCGACGGGCCTGTCGGAGACGCTGACGCGTTGGGAGGCCGCTCGCGGAGCGCCCCTCTGGCCCGCCCTCGCGCGTCACCTCGCCCGCCTGTCGACGCCGCAGGACCGCGCGCTGCTCGAACTGCTCGCCCGCCATCCGGAAGGGCAGGGGCGTACCGTGTTCTGGGGACTCAAGTACTACGTCCGGGGCGACCTGGTCCTCGCCGACGGCGGTGAGCTCACGCTGAACGCGCTCTGCGACGAGCTGGGGCTGCCCCACTTGCCCTACCTGGAGGACATGCCCGACGAGCTCGTCTCCAGTGGAATGGAGCCCTCCGTGGACCAGGCCTCTTCTCGGAGGTGAGGAGGGCCTCAGGCGTCGTGGGGGGCAGGCCCACCAGCCCGGGTGATGGCGCGAGCGAGTCGCCTTGCCGCCACTTCCCGCTCGACATCATGCGCGCAGGCGAAGGCCGAGGTGCCATCCGCCGCGGGCTCCAGCCGCAGATTGCCGAGCGCCGTGGGCTCCAGCCGAGACAGGAGCGCGGCCAGCGCATGGCCGCTTCGCTTCGGAGGTTCCTCCAGCCGGTCTCCGCGCAGCAGCCTCAGGGCGAGCCGAGGCAGTGACACCCCGGTGCGGGACTCCACCGCCAGCCCTCCTGGGCCGATCGTGCCGTCCAGCGACTCGAGGCACCACGCTCCGTGGTGCCGAGCCAGCACGACCACCGTGACCCCGCGCAGCCCCAGCGCGTTCACCCCTCGCCCCGCCAATGCCAGCCGCTCCTCTTCCTGCTCTCCCGCGGGTGACTCCACCACGGTCCTGGACTCCAGGACCGACTCCTTCCACTCCGCCAGCCCGAAGGTGGTGTGCCCGTCGGAGGCCACCGCCACGTACACACGCTCCGAGCGCACGGGCGCGACCTCCAACACGGGCAGTGCCTTCGCTCGCAGCAACTCGCGCACCTCCCCGTGTCCTCGGGCAGGGAGGCACAACACCTTCCATGGGCCGCTCGCGTAGAGCCCTTCGGCCAGCGCGGCCGGTCCCACCACCACCTCGTATTCTCCCGGGCGCAGCCCCTTCACCGTGGGAGGGAAGTCCTCCGGTCGCTCCACCCGGAGGCACTCGATCCCCGTGTCCTCCAGCGCCCGGCGCATCCACTCCGACTCCGGTCCCGTCCCCAACACCAGCGCTCGTCGGGGGAGGGGAGCCAACGGGTGGGAGGGGGCGGGTTCCAATTCCAGCATCAGCGGCCGCCGTCCCACCCGGCCAATGGGTGCCTCCAACTCCAACTCCAACTCTGGGTACTCGGGCAGGATGAAGACCGCCTCTTCGCTCAGGTTCTCGCGTACCCGCTGCTCCAGCCTCGGTTGCGGAGGTTGCACACTGGGCAGGAGCGGATCCCTCTCCAGCACCAACTCCGCCCCACTCAGCTCCTCGGGCGTCACCTCGAGTTGGTGCGACTCGGCGGCGGGCAGGGACGCCTCCCCGGGCTGCTCGGGCGCTTGCCCCAGGTCCATCCCAGGGACTTCGACTCCCATAGGGGAGTTCCCCAGCACGTTCTCCAGGGAGCGCACCGCGGCCTGGGCTTCCTCATCTTTCGGATCATCGCCCAGCACCATCAGCCACTCGGCGCGTGCCTGCTCCTGCCTCCCTAGCTCCGAGAAGGTCCGCGCGGCCTCGCGGTGTACCAGCAGGGCCCTCGCTCCGTCCCCCAGCTGCCTCAACCCCCGCGCCGCCAGCGCGTACAGCTCGGGATCCTTCGGCTGCGCGTCCAGGGCCCGGCGTACCAGCGCCAGCAACCGCCGCGTCGCACCCCGCTTCAACGCCAGCCGGGCCGCCGTAAGCACCACCTCGCGATCCTCGGGCACCAGGGGCTGCAAGCGCTCCAGGACTTCCAGCCGCTCCTTCCACCGCCGCTCTTCGTCCAACCGGGACAGCACCTCTCGCAGCCTCGCGGCGGCCTCCTCCCGCCGTCCCTCCTGGAGCAGCACGTCCGCGAGCACCAGCACCGCCGCCGAGCGGGAAGCGTCCAGCGTGAGCAGCTCCTCCAGCAGCAGGCGCCGTGTCCCCCCATCTCCCCGTGCCGCCGCCACCCTCGCGGCGGTCTCCAGCACCTGGACCGCCTCCTCCGTGGGGCCCGCGGTCTTCAGCAGCCTCACCAGCGTGAGGCACACCTCCGCGTCTCCGGGCACCAGCCGGTGCGCCTGCCTCAGCATCTCGATGGCGAGAGGCTGGAAGCCCCGCTGCTCATCCAACTGCCCCAGCAACTCATAGGCCTTGGCGGCCTTTCGCGCCTCGCCCAGTCGCTCGTACAGCTCCGCCAGCACCAGCAGCGTCTGCTCCTCGGCCGGGTGGGTTCGCAGGTGCTGCTCATACTCCTCAGCCGCCTGGGCCAGCCGGCCCTCGGCCTCGTGGCCCCGAGCCACCTCCAGCGGCGACAGGTCGTTCGCCATGCTCCACAGCCTACCCCATTGCGGCTAAGCTGCCCGTCATCGGCAAGCCGTGTGTCTGGTCGGAGGGGGCATGACTCTCGAGCAACTGCTGGGGCTGATCGCGCTCGGCGTCAAGAAGGGCACCAGCGATCTCCATTTCGAGGTGGGGTGTCCCCCCGCGTTCCGGTTGCACGGTGAGCTGCTCTCGGCCCGTATGGAGAAGCTGACGGCCAGCGACACCCTGCTTCTGGCCAAGCACATCCTTGGTGCCGAGGACCCCTTCTTCGCGGGAGCGCGCCATGACGTCGATCGCGGCTTCAGCATCCAGGGCGTCTCTCGCTTCCGAGCCAGCATCCTCCGACAGCGTGGCTCGGTGGGGTTGGTGCTGCGCATCATCCCCTTCGAGGTCCCCACCCTGGCGGATCTCCACCTCCCGGCCATCCTGGAGTCCGTGGCCGGCGCGCGGAGCGGCCTCATCCTCGTCACGGGGGCCACCGGCAATGGCAAGTCCACCACCATGGCGGCCATGTTGAACCACGTGAACCGCACCCAGCGCTCACACATCATCACCATCGAGGAGCCCATCGAGTTCATCTTCGCGATGGACCAGTCCATCATCATCCAGCGCGAGGTGGGGGTGGACACGAGCTCCTTCGGGAGTGCGTTGAAGGCGGCGCTGCGGCAGGACCCGGACGTGCTGATGGTGGGGGAGATGCGGGACGCGGAGACGGCGGATACCTGCTTGAAGGCCGCCGAGACGGGCCATCTGGTCATCTCCACCCTGCATACGCAGGACGTGCAGCGCACCATCGGCCGCTTCGTGGGCATGTTCCCGGCGGAGGAGCAGGTGTCGGTGCGGCACCGGCTGGCGGAGAACATCCTGGCGGTCGTCTCGCTGCGGCTGGTGCCGCGCAGGGACGGAGGAGGGCTGATCCCCGCGGTGGAGGTGCTGCTGTCCACCCGCTCGGTGCAGGAGGCCATCCGGGACCCCGCGCGTTCCGACACCCTGGTGACCCTGATGGAGAAGGGGCGGACGGACGTGGGGATGCAGACGTTCGATCAGCACGTGCTGCAGCTCGTGCAGACGGGCGTCATCAGCTCGGACACCGCCCGCAGCGCGGCCACTCGGCCGAAGGAGCTGGAGCGTGCTCTGGCCGGAGTGCAATAGCCCATGGGCCTGCGCCGGGCCGTCGTCGTCGATCGCGAGCCAGGGCTGCTGGCGCGATTGACCACCGAGCTGGGACGCGGCGGCTACCTCGTCGAGGGGCTGGACTCGACGCAGGGGTTGTCATCGGACTTGTTGTTGCGGGTGAAGCCGGACCTGGTGGTGCTGGACGTGGAGCTGCCGGGGTTGGGAGCGACCGAACTGCTGAGGCTGGTGGATGCGCTGAAGGTCCGGACGGAGGCCTCGGTGGTGCTGACCACTGGGGGAACACTCGAGAAGCGGCTGTGGTGGCGACTGGCGGTGGATCAGGTGGTGGAGCGCCAGCGGCTGAGGGAGGAGGGTGTACGCGCGCTGGGCCTGGCGACGAGCAGTCTGGTGCGGGTGGACGTGCGAGCCGTGCTGGACGAGGTGCTGGGGCAAGAGCCCGTGTGCGTCGGTTCCCGACTGCTGCGAGTGAAGCTGGACCTCTTCAGCGACTCGCAGCTCTTCGAGGACCGCGAGGGGCGCCAGGGCGTCTTCGTGGCCCTCTCGCCGCTCCCGGAGGTGGGCCAGTCGATGGAGCTGGAATTGGAGGTCCTCAACCGTCCCTGCTTCTGGGTTCGCGGCAAGGTGGTGTGGCAACGCCCGCGCAGTGCCCTGAGCGGGCGGCCTCCTGGCGTAGGCGTTTCCCTGGAGGAACTCTCCCCCGAAGGGGAAGAGGCGATAGAGCGCATGTTGGAGCAGCGTGCGCCGCTGGCCCTGGATTGGCCGGGTGAGAAGGCCTGATCAGGAGCGCTCGGCCTGTGCCACCAGCAGGCAGGCCGGGGCCCACCAGTAGGAGTACAGCAGCCTGCGCTCGACGCGCACGAAGCCCGCATCGCGCAGCAACTGCTCCCACTCGGGGATCGGATGCTCGAAGGTGGTGCGTGTGGCCCCGCGATCCACGTAGCCGAACATCACGGGCATCAGGAAGCCCTGGGCCACCGTCTCGAAGTCCGCCCCCACGTACTCGGCCAGCCCCACGCGGTAGCGGGAGAGCACGTGCCGCACGAGTTCGGGCCTCAGAGGTTCATCCATGCGCGGAGCGTCGAACTCAGCTACCAGCAGCGCATCGCAGTGCGAGCGCAGCCACTCCAGCAGCACGGGCCTGGCAGGTGGGGAGATCGAATGGAGGCAGAAGGTGGCCTGCGCCAACTCCCAGCGGCGCGACTGCATGCGAGGCTCAGCGACGAACTCCTGCAGTGTCCCGGCAAAGGTGTCGAAGCCCACGTTCCGGTTGGCGAGCGCCCCGGTGGTGCGCTCGAGCAGGGGCGCTGCGGGCTCTACCAGGGTCACCCGTCGCACCGCGGGCGTGAGCGCGGGCAGCAAGGCCAGCCCATCTCCGACGCCAATGTCGAGCAGCTCGAAGGGATTGTCCGGGTAGCAGCGGGCGAGCGCCGCGCTCGTCTCCTGGTACAGCGACACGTTGCCACCGCCTCGGATGAAGGCACCGAAGCCCTCCGCCGACACATAGACGTTGCGCTTGCCCTCTCGGGCCACCCGAGCGAGGTAGGCCGCAGCGGCACGGGGCAGCAGATCCTCCGGAGCAGCGCGCGCCGCGTCTTCGGCGAAGGCCGTGGCCTCGGCGTAGCGCTCATCGGCGAAGGCCAGCATCGCAAGATACAGGAGGCTCTCAGGAGAGGACGTCGGCACGCGAGTAGCGGCATCGAGGCCCTGTTCGCGGTAGTGGTTCCAGACCTGAAGAAAGTCATCGCTCATGTGCCCGGGCCCTCATGAACTCGAATGACGGAGCCTACTCGACGCCCGCGCCGAGGACTCCGCCCATGACGTAGCGGAGTCTCTGGAAGGGCCCTCGCTCACTCGGGGGACGGCACTACCGCGAGCATGGCGGCGAGGTGTGTGCGTGCCCGCGTGACGTCTCCGCCGGGCCGCATCCAGGCCCCCAGGTCACCGCCGGTGCGCCTCTGAGGATCCCAGAACCAGCGGAGTTGGATACGAAGGTCGTCGCCTTCCCACCAGGATTCAAAGTGATGATACGCCCCGGGCAGGGGCTGGAAGGTGCCGTCCAGCCATCGTGCGAGCGCCTCGCCCGGTGCCGGGCCAAGCCAGGACTTTCCCTTGAGGTACTGCCAGGTGCCGCGCGTCTCGGAATCCAGCGCACGCGTTTCCAGCCAATGCTCCACGGAAGGCGCAACCTCGAATGGTTCGTCTAGGGAGTAGCCAACGCAGAGCGCGCCCGCTTGTGACAGCTCGACGAAGAAGGGCGAGCTGCGGCTCATCTCTCCGCACTCGAAGAACCACGTACCATTGAGTTCCTGCGCGTGGATGGCACTCTCAACGGGTTCCTTGCCGAAGCGCTCCAGGAGTCTGGAGCGCGGGTCGAGAACCCTGTCGGGCGTGTACAGAAGCAGGTCGAAGTATCGGAACTGCTGGTGCTCGGGCAGCATGCACCCGCCGAACTCCTCCTGGAATTGCACGACGGGCTCGAAGACAGGCAACTCCACTCGTTCCAGGGCGTCGATGATGTCCTGTCGACGCATCCGGGGCCGGGTGTGCTCGCCTCTAGTGAGCCACCGCAGGGCTCGTGGAGAGAGTGTCATAAGGAGGCACCCCTCCAGAGCCTCTGCAGAGATTGCAAACTCAAGAAGGGCGACAAGGAACTCTAAAGGGAGATGCTGCGGTGATGGGTGACGAGTCCAAGCATCATGTCAAAATCATCGTTCCTCTGAGTAGGGATAGACAATATACCTTTCCTGGCGCGGGACCTTGCATGGGGAATGTCGTGTCTGCCGCCCCCGAGGAATGGGCTGCGGAGGGGGTACTGCGGGTAATACCAGCGGTCTGCTGAGAAGAAGATCCCATAGAACTCCGCCAAGCCCGCTCTGTCAGCGCCTTGCTGGGCAGCCCTGCGGAACTATGCACGATCAGTGTGAGCACGCTCACCAGAAGCTCCGAGCGACGGGTTCGATTGCCGCCGCTCCCAAGCAGAGCAACCCGCCGCTTTCAATCCGCCGCCCTCCGAAAACGGGAGCGGCGCTTGCATTTAGGGACCAAATCCGGTTCTTTGGGACCAAAAAAGGACCAAATTGGAGGCGGAAACGGCATGGGCAAGGAGTGGATCGGCAAGTGGAAGGGTGGGCGGATGTTCGCGGGCAAGGACGGGCGCCCCGTCTACGTGCTGCGCAAGATGATCAACGGGCGGACCTACACGATCCACCTGGACGCCCGCAGCGAGGCAGAAGCAGAGGCCGAGCTTGCCCTGTTCGTGCGTGACCCCGAGGGCTACCGCACGCGAGGCGAGGCGCAGAAGATCAAGAACGAGTCGGCGGTCTACATGGACGCGCCAGCGGTGGCCCGCTACCTGGAGCACATGAGAAGCAAGGGAACGACCGAGCGCTACGCCAAGAACGTCGGTTTCTACTTGGCCGCGTGGGCGGACGACTTCGCGGGGCGCGACCTGCGCACCGTCACGCTTCAAGACCTACTGCGGGAACTGAAGAAGCACAAGACGGCGCGCAAGAACCGCATAACGGCGCTCAAGTCGTTCTGTGCGTGGCTGCGGGAAGTAGAGGGCGCAATGACTGCGGGCGAGGACGCGTCGATCTCGCTGAAAATCCCTGTGGCCCGTCCCGAGAAGTCCGTGCGGGAGAAGGGTTACAGCATCGAGACAATCGAACGGCTGTACCGGGCGATCAGCGGGTGGGAATTCGCCAACTTCAACCGCGAGGAGACGCGGCGCCGCACGGACGTTCAATGCGTGCGGGACGTGCTGTGCATCCACGCCAAGACGGGGATGCACGGCACGGAGATCGAACGGCTGGCGCGCAGAGAGGGCAAGGTGTCCCTCGTGGAAGAGCCGGGCGAGATCGCCGCAACCGTCACGTTCATTCACAAGAGCGGACAGGTCCACCGCCAGAGCATCGACCGTCAGACGTTGGGAGCGGTGCATCGTCTCCAAGCGCGCGGCGCGGCTCCCGTGGACAGCCATATCCGCCGCGTGGTGCGTCGCGCATGCAAGGCGGCGCGGCTACCGCTGGTGCGCTTCGGAGAACTGCGGCATAGCTTCGTAACGTGGGCTTCCGAGTGCGGACAGGAAGTGCGGCCTAAGTCGGGAGGGCTCCCCTTGGCGGCTGTTGCCGCCGTGGTGGGCCACCACTCCGCGCACACCACGAAACGGTTCTACGAGAACGTAAAGGTACCCCCGATGATCAAGATCCCAATCAACCTGGAGCATCCCGAGGATCCTGCGCAGCTGGCCGTGCGCCGCAACTCGGTTAGGCTGGTCAAGTCAGCCTGAGCATCGCACTCTCTTGTTGCCTGCCCAGCATTAAGCTGCCCGAATACGAACGGCTTAACACTACTGCGTCACTCCCCTCGGAAGCCAATAGGCTCGCTCCGAGGGGAGCAGCGCTGATTCTGACGCAGTAGTGTTAAGCTTCTCGTTCTTTGCATGGCCAAGAGGCATAAAACTAGCGCCGCTGCTGCGACCTTACTCATTAATGCCAAACTCCCTAAGGATGTGTTTGGCACGCCATGCGTGCATTCTGCCAGTCACCTCGGGATGCGCACGCATGTCCTTGAGTGCTTGTAGAAGTTCGTTCAGGTGGTGTTCTGCTTCAGGCCAAATGCCTGTGAGGGCTCTAAGGCCATTCCCAAAGCCAACAACCGCTCGGATCGCGTGGGGGTTTGTTCGCATTATTGAGATGAACTTCGCCATTCCTCCCTGTTCAACAAACAGTCTTGTCGTGTTCGGACTATTACGCAACTCTGCGGCGAGCCCCACAAGGTCACCAGCATCGAGTAACGCAACAAGGCGCACCATCTCCTTGCTTGCGTCATGCTGGCGACGTTTGTCTATGTAGCATTGAATCTCACCATTGACGTGCCGGACTGCGTCCCCATACCGCATGTGCAGGAACGGATCATCGATTGAAAGAGACTCATCACCTTTAGTCGCCAGTTCGGCAATCCGCTGTTTGATGCTTGATGCAACTCCTGAATCAAGCTCTACCGCCAACATCTCTGCAATCAATCGTGCATACATCAAGCATTCGATAATTTCAGCAGCGCTAAGGTTCTTATCATGCGCGGCGGCTGCATATACCCTGTCCATGAGGTCGCGCACCTGTTCATCGGACCAATAACGCCACTCTCCCTTACTCAACTGACTGAGTATCGCGCCTGTTACACTGAGTTGCGGTTCCTCTTGCTCAGGAGGGTTAAGTGCTAACTTCAGAGCGGCATCCTCGATATCGCCAAAGCGCACCAGCGCGTACAGGGATGGAGCAAAAGAGTAGTCGTCTTCAAGATTGAAGCGCTTTAGAAATGTCCTTCGCTTTTGCAGGACTTCGTCCTCATTCTCGCGTTTGCTGAGGCGACCCGACAATTCCATCACCATTGCGTTGAAGTCGTAGAACGCGGCATCCTCAAGCTGTCCCTCTGAAAATTCAAGAGTGAGCGCACTAAGCACGTTCACATGGGCGCCAGAAATGTTTTGGATGCCGAGTCCATAGAGAGTTGCGAGATGATCAATTATTCTCCTCAGTGATCGAATATTTCGTGACCCGCAATGACGCATCAGGCTCAGGATTTGCTCTTTGTGCCGCTGTGCATTCTCTTTCAGAGAGTCGCCGAAGCCTTGAATCAAATTGGCGAATACAGCATCAAGATCTGGCTCAATCCTGTGCTGCATAGATACAATCTTCTCTTTGTACCGCAGGTATGCCTGAGCCCCTGGAGTTGCAGTGCTCGTCAGATGCTCCTCATTGCAAACAAGCACTACGTCAAACCCCTTGTGCTCGGAAAGGATGTTTACAATTCCGAGAAGTTCATCGATCGGATATTTACTCGAGAGCCGTTCGATGTCGTCAATACAAATGATGGTGGTTGCATCAAACAACCCCAACACCTCAATCAAATCGAACGCTGGCTTTGAGAGGAGTTCAGTGACGAGTGCATTGCTGGCGGATCGAGCGACCTGCAGTGATTTGTCCAGGGCGCGCTCCGGCAATATGCGCTTGAGAAAGTGGTGTGCCTTGGTGCGTACGGATTCGGAACCGGGGGCGTCATTGGCTGCCATGATAGCAAACTGCGTGACGAGCCTAGCCCGGAACTGGGCTGAGGTTTCTACGCCAAAAGCAGAGACGTATACGTGTGTACGCCGAAGATCCGGGCGTACCATGTTTTTCCAAAAATAGGTCTTTCCTGCCCCCCATGGCCCAGTGAGAAGAATCACGCGCCCCGTCTGCGCGTCACTTCTAGAGTTGAGGTGATTGACGATGTGTGTCTTGACGCTTGAGGGTGATGGCATAGCTATAAACCCTACGGGCACTCAAGGCAGTGCTTGTCGATGAATGCCGCGCAGTCCTGGGTGTAGATTGGTGCCGGAAATCCTGTCTGCCAGTTGTCGATAGAGATCTAGATTGTCTGCAAGGGTCTCTGCAATAGCCGCAGCATCTGCATCAGAAGCTGCAGATAGCAGCATTCTGTCAAACACATCCATCGCCGCGTATCGCCAACGCTTGACTGATGCGGCAAGCACAGCCCGAACAGCTAGTTTTTTGATCTCCGGAGACTTTGTGCTGTCAAACACCAGC
Source organism: Hyalangium ruber (assembly GCF_034259325.1). Classification (NCBI taxonomy): domain Bacteria; kingdom Pseudomonadati; phylum Myxococcota; class Myxococcia; order Myxococcales; family Archangiaceae; genus Hyalangium; species Hyalangium rubrum. Next base: position 370,139 of record NZ_JAXIVS010000011.1, read on the forward strand.
TTCATCTTTCGCGCAACGGTCTCGGCATATTCGAAAGGCCATCGCTCGACATGCTCGTCAATCACGTCCGAATATAGACTCAGGACAGGCTCAAATTCTGAACTCATAGCGCTTGCTAGGGCATGCAATAGCCCATTAGGAATCTTATCGAACCAGAAAGTAAAATCCTCAGGACGGTCCTGCAACAGAGGGAGTGTCGCCAATATCTGCTGAACAACTGGACGTTCGTATCTGTTTGATTGCAACAGGGACTCTGCCTGCTGCATAAGCACTTCGATAGTCCTTGCAGGATCAGCCCCAGGGCCATTGGCAAATTGATATGCCGCAACCGCATCAAGCAAATGTGGAACCGACGGATAGCGATCCCCGGGCGAATCACGCGTTGCCTTTCTAATGATGTATGCCAATCCGGCTGAAATAGCCTTCAGGTCCATTGCAATAGGCACTTGGTCCGTCAGCAGTTCATAAAGTACCTTGCCCAGTTGGTAGACGTCGGTCCGAGCATCGGCTTCTCGCGTGCCGCGTAGCACTCTTTGTTCCGGTGCGATGTATGCGTCTGTCCCCATGATGACGTTGCTTTTCGTCAGAATGGTCGAATCTCTGGGATCAAGCTTGGCTAACCCGAGATCGGAAACAACAACGCTTCCAGAAGGCATGCGCATCGCGTTCTGAGGCTTAATGTCGCGATGTGTTCCACCTGCGGTGTGAATCGCTTGAATCCCTAGGCAAATCTGCTTGAAGACCTCCAAGGCCTTCGCTTCATCTTTTGAAAGAGTATCCAATTCCTCTGCGATGGAGTTTTTCCCGAGTGGCATAACAAAGTACGGCGGGTCATGATCAACCGCACTAGACAGCACCGGCATGACGTTGGGATTCTGTATGCCCGCCATTATGCGTACTTCGCGCGCAAACCGGCGGGTCGTTTCCTGGTCTCCTGGAAGACAATACTTCAACGCCACTGGCAGGCTTGCTGTAAAAAGGTCTTCAACAAGCATGACTCGTCCCATCCCTCCCCCTCCGATACCCCTTACGACCTTGAAGCGTTTATCAATCACCTCGCCTGGCTGAAAAAGATAGTCCACAGGTGTCACCTCCTCGGAATGGCAAATAAATTAGATGCGCTAACACTACTCTATCAGGAACGGAGGCGGTTTCCTCTCTGAAATGGCCGCTCGTGCAGGGGGGGCACGCGCCCGCGAAGAGCTCTTCAATGCTCAAGAGCCCGAATCAAGCTGGGGCGCCCCGAAAATCCCGCGCTGCTACCTGTGTGCCGTGCTGCGCTCAGGCAGGCCGAATCAGTTTGAGGATCGCCGCTCTCTCACTTCCTCCCCGCCCGGTGTCGCGTCGGGCCGGCCGCCGCTTGAGCCTGGGGGCTTCTGGCTTGCGGTCCACGCGCTCTAGGAGTGCTTCCAGACTCTTCGCACAGATCATCGCGGCCCTTCCCACCTTCGGCCCACGTCGTAGCGCTCCGCTCCTCAACAACTCGAAGATCCGCGAGCGCCCGCAGCCAAGCAGGATTTGCGCTTCCTCTACGGGGATAGCCCGCGCCCGCGCCGCTTGAGCGGGCGCCGCGTTGCTGATCTTCGTGCGGATCTCGTTGACCGACTCCCGCAGGCCCCGCAACTCCTCGTAGATGGATCGCAGGATGTCGTCCCGCTCTTCGCCTTGCCCCTTCACGGCTGAAACTCTCCCGACTGCTCAGGGTGGGGCGCCGAGCGTCTGTCTCCAGGACGCGCGACGCCATGCTGTGAGAGGCCAGAGCCCGCGAGGGCTTGGAGGCGAGCCGCGCGCACTCCGGGGGCACGGAGAGACGATGCGCTGCGGGTGCCGTTCACAACGGGCCGCCTCCAGCTTCGGGGGCCGCCGTCGTGTCTCACTGCACGGGCCGCGTTGTCTCGCGTCCCTCCTCGTACGGTCAACGCGACTGTCCGCGTTGGGCACTGCTGGCCAGGCTTGGCCACCGCTGGACAGGTGCGGGCGTGTGCTTCCCACCTGGGGAGCGCGGGCGCCCGTCGCGTCCGACGCGGAGCGTTCTGTGTGGCATGAATCATGGCTCCCACGGTGCCCAAACCCGACGCGCTCGGACATTGGGCAAGATCAGGCGAATTCCGGCGGATCCAGGCGGATCCCTACAATCTCCGCGTTTCACACTGGAGCCCGCACGGACACCAGACAAGCGCGGCGCGGTGGAGCGCGCGAGGACTGCGGGCATGGTCGCGGCGGAAGTGATCAGCCCGTGGAGCGCGCCCGCGTCGGACAGGGCCCGCTCGGGTGCGTTGATCAGGCCAGGACGGCGGGCAGCGGTGACGCTCGCTAGCCCTGCACACAGGCAAAGGAGAAGAGAGATAGCGAAAGCGCCAGAACGCGCGGCGCGCCCTGGCGTGACTACCGGAGCCGCCCGGAGTGACCAGCGGCGCGCCCTGGCGTTTCCGCTGGCGTTCTTGCTGGCGTTTCTCCTGGCGTTGTCACCGGCATTGCTCCCGGCGTTGTCACCCAGCAGCCACCAACGGCGCACGAATGCGCCGCACATGGAGGGTTGCCCCTCCTGGGAGTCGATCCCGACCATCACCTAACCCGCCCTTTCCCGACCCTACCGAACAGCCCACAACGACCCGGGCAGAAGTGACACAGGGCAACGGCGGGTGTCCAGGCCACGGACGCAACGTGACAGGAGATCGGCAAGCGTGCAGACGGGCAAGCAAGGGCCAATGCGCGCGGGCGGACCAACCGCCGTGCGGCGTGGCGGAATCGCTGGCCGTTTCGCGGGCACGGCGCTGATGCGGGGCTGACAGCGGGACTTTCTCCGGCGCCACGGCTGGCGCCACGCCCGGCGCCACCCCGGCGCCACCCCGGCGCCACGCCCGGCGCCACCGGAACCTATGACGGCACCACCCCGGCACAATGGGAGCCCATGACGCCCCCCTACGGCGCTCACCACGCCACCACCGGGGCCGCCACGGCGCCAATTCGGGATCGTCACCAGCGGTGCCACCGGGGCGCCCGGTGAAGCCTGCCCGCGTCCCGGCTTGCCTGCTGGCGCAGACGGAACCCGCCTGCATCCCCGCTCGCCTGCCAGGTCGGTGGAGTGCTCCAACGCAGTAAGGCGGAGCAGCGCGATAGATGCAGCCCGGCTCCAAGTCACCGCGCCCAGTTCGGGCAGCGCGGCGCCCTTTCGGAGCGGCGGCGGAATGGGCTGCGCGGCGCCAATCGTCTCCGCGCCCAGCTCGTCCCGTGGTGCGCGCCAGGACGGCAGCCATCGCGCCCAGCTCGGGCAGCGCGGCGCCTTTCAGAACGGCGGCGCGAATGGCAGCGCGGCGCCTTTCAGAACGGCGGCGGAATGGGCTGCGCGCGTCCATGGTGCGCCGGTCCAGCTCGGTCCCGTGGTGCGCGCCAGGACGGCGACCATCGCCGCGCCAAGCTTGAGCATCGCGGCGCCCTTCCGGAACGGCAGCGGAATTGGCTATGCGGCGCCCCTTCAGAATGGCGGCGCGAATGGCAGCGCGGATCCATCGTCGCGGCCCCAGCTCGGGCCGGTGGTGCGTGCGTCGAACAGCTCGAGCTTGGCCCCATGGCGCGCGCGCCAGGACGGCAGCCATCGTCGCCGCGTCGGCCGGACACGTCGACGCGCGTCTCGCGGTGCTGGGGGCTCGTGGCGCGTGTCCAGGCCGCCCGCGTCGACGCGGGCCTCGTAGTGCTGGGGCTCGCGGTGCTGAGGCTCGCGGTGCTGAGGCTCGCGGTGCTGAGGCTCGCGGTGCCGGGGCTCGCGGTGCTGGGGCTCGTCGTGGCGCCCGTCCACGCCGGACGCGTCGGACGTGGGGCTCGTGGCGCTGGGCCCGTGGTGAGCGTCCAGGGCGCCCCCGTCGGACACATCGATGCGCGTCGCACGGTGCTGGCGCTCGTGAGTGCTGGGGCCCGTGGCGATGGGCTAATGGTGAGCATCCTGACTTCGACGCGGGGGGCCTCTCCCGTCTGCTACTCTGGGAGCCTACCCGGGAGGTTCCCCCGCCTTGCTCCGACCCTTTACCCCAAGTTTTGCGCTCGCCTCCCTGCTGGTGGGCCTCACCGCTGCTGCACAGGCCGCGCCCGCAGGCCGGTCTATCGTTTTCACGGGCAAGGCTGGCGAGTCCCCGTTGATCTACGTGGCGCCTGGTTCCATCACGGTGATCATGCTGGGCGCTCCGATTCTGCGTGAGTCTGTCCAGGTTGAGGGGCGCGCCCGCTTCGCCATTTTCGAGGTGAGCGATGCTGGCGTGACGCTCTCGCCCGCAGTCGCGCTCGGGACTGGCGAACGGCTCGCGCTGCGAGTCACCTACCGCGAGGGCTCACCCGCAAGTGTCGTGTTCCTGCTGACCGGGCAACCGGGCGCGGTGGATGGCTTGGTGAACGTGAGCCGCCCGCTGCAAACCTTCGAGGCGTGCCGCGTGGAACTGTCCGCCACGCGCGAGCGGTGCGAGGCGCAAGCCAAGGAACTGGAGGCGTTGAAGGCACGGCCCGCAGCGCTAAGCCCGGCAGCCGTGGCGCTCGCGGGGTTCGTGGACAAGGACGGCATGAGGGGCAAGCGCTTTGACAGCGTGTGCCTCTACGCGCGCGGGGGTGAGCTTCGCCCCGCTCGGTGCTGGGGCCTCGGGGGGGCAACGTGGAGCGTCGTTGTGCTGGAGGTCAGCAACACCGGAGGGGAGCCGTGGGCGCCCGAGTGGGCCGAAGTCACGCCCGAGGGAGGGGAGCCGCGCCGCGCTCGCGCGGTGCTCTCTGGACAGGTCCCCATCCCCGCGGGCGGCGTGGTGAGCGTGGCCGTGGAAGTGGAGATGCCCGCGCGTAAGAAGCCCGAAACATGGCTAGAGGCGCCGCACACGGTGCGGGTGTGCAACGGTGACGGGAGCCGCTGTCTGTCCGTTCCCCAGGTGACGCTGTAGCCACTGGCGAGAGGTGCGCGGCATGTTCGCGGATTTTGATCCCTTGGACTTGAAGCCCGGCCAGATGGTGAGCGACTGGCGCATTGTCCGACGCATCGGAAGGGGCGGGTATGCCGTCGTCTATGAGGTGGAGAAGGACGGCGAGCGTTTCGCGCTCAAGGTGGCCTGTCAGACAGAGCGCAGCCTTGATCCGAAGCAGACGGACGCGCGCGCGCGGCGTGAGGTGGCCTGTCTCCAGCAACTCAACCATCGGCACATCATCCGCATGTTGGGACAAGGCCGCTGGCCGCACGCGCGCTCAGGCTTCCACTACATCGTTCTCGATTTCGTGGACGGCTACACGCTCGCCCGCTGGGTAGAGCGGACCAACCCGACGCCGCATGAAGTCGTCGTCCTGTTCCTCAAGCTCTTTGATGCCCTGGAGCACATGCACAGTAAGAACGTGCTTCATCGGGACTTGAGCCTGAGAAACATCATGGTCACCAAGGACGGCGAGCCGGTGATCATCGACTTTGGGGCGGCGGACTACGCAACAGCCGAGGAGTTGACGGACGGCCCACTGCCCCCTGGAACGCCGCGCAACCGCAGCTCCGAGGCCCAAGCTTTCTGGGATGAAAACCGCCTCAAGCATGGGGCCCGTTACGAGTTCAAGGCGACGGACGATATTTTCGCGCTCGGAGCCAACCTCTACGACGTGCTGACGGACCCCGCACCGGAACGCAGCGAGCGGCAGCCCGTGCTCAATAGCATGTTGACAACCCCTCCTACCCCGCATCGGAAAACCAAGGGGCGCGTTCCAGCGGAGTTGAGCGCCTACGCGATGAAGCTGATCAGTCGTGACCTGGAGGTGCGGCCAGCGACGGCCAAGGATGCGCGGCGCCCGTTGGTGGACTTGGTGCGTTTCGAGGGGGATGCGTGGCGAGAGATTCCTCTTCACCCGGCAGCCGCGCAGCTACCGCGAGAACCCGCCGAAGAGGAGCAGGTGCCAGTCGAAGCGCGAGAACCCGAGGGCCCGCAGCACCCCATCCCTTCCCATCCGCTCCCGGTGCAGGTGGGGCCAGCGCCAGCGGATGCGGCGCCCGCGTCTTCTCCGGTGCAGCCAGCACCAGCGCCAGCGGATGCAGCGCCTGCGCCTTCTCCGGTGCAGGTAGCGCCAGCGCCAGCGGATGCGGCGCCCGCGTCTTCTCCGTTACAGCCAGCACCAACGGATGCGGTGCCCGTGCCTTCTGCTGCGGAGACTGCTGCGCAGCACAGCCCGCGCCGTGCGTGGCTGCGTCCGGTGTTCCTCGGGGCGTTGGCGCTCTCTGTCTTCGCCGCAGTCGTGGCTGCCTCCCTGCTGCATGGGCCAGCGCAACCCGAGCCGCCCCCCGTGGCCAGGAGCGCACCAACGGAGCAACCCCCGGCCTCAAGCACTCTGGCCGAAAAGCCGACAACCCGCTCCGAACGGTTAGCCTCGCCTCTCCCTACCCAGATGGAGGCGAGCCTGCCCGTGAAGCTGCCCGACAACTCCCCAACGCTCACCAACGGCGTACCCAACCCGCAGCAGGCCCAGAGAGTCAGCGCGCGCCGCGCCCTCATCAAGAAGTGCGCGACGCTCGTGGCCTCCGTCGCATGGCTTGAAGCGGGCTGCACTGGTGTGCAGACACGCCCGGATCCCGAGCCATGCCCCCAGGAAGCCATCAAGGCAATGGAGGAGCTAGATTGGGCAGTGGGCAGCCATGGGCCCTTCATCCTCCTGGACGTGGCCAAGGGGAGCTTTGAAGAGGCACGCGAGCAACCTGATGCCGTCTGGAAGGATGGACCCGTTACGGGTGCGCTGATCGAGCCAGAAGGCAAGGCGCCTGCGGGGATGCGGATTGATGGGCACCTGTGGACAACGGGAGAGCGCATCTATGGCCGCTATGTCCGCGCCCACCTTCCAGGCGGGCGCACCGTGCCGATCTGCCTCGAACTGGAGAACGCGGACGGCTTGGGCTCGAAAAAGCGTGAGGGCTCGAAGCCGGGGGCCCCTGTAGCGTCCAAGGTGTCGAACACGCATGCCGCTGAGCAGTGGAGGTGAGTCGGGCCCGGGGAGCCTCCCGCGTCCGAGAGGACCTGCTAGTGGAGTGCCCACGAAATTCTTGGACATGACAGGGCCTAGTGTCCTGCCAACTACCCGCGACTATGTCCACGTACTTCGTGGACAGTCCACGAGGCGGCGGGCGCTATCGCTATAATGAGCTGCAGGAGTCGCCATGGCTAAAGACAAGATGGAAGCATTGGAAACCGAGCTTGAGAGCGAGTTTCGGATCGTCTCTGACGCAATGAAGAGAATCAAAGGGATCCTCGCTCAGCATGCCGATGGCAAGTCGCTGAAAGGCGATGAGTTGGTGGGATGGCTCGGAGAGATCTATGGCAAGATGCTTCTGGATGGAGCGCTTGTGGATGATCGAGAGGAGCACGATTTCGTCGTGTCGGACGGACGCCGGGTTTCCGTGAAGACTCGAAAAGGGAGTAATTGGAAGCGGTCAGGATCAATCCCCAAGATCGACGGCCTGGACTGTCCCACGAATCTCATGTTTGTGCGGCTCGGAGATGACTATCGCGTCAAAAGCGTATGGCTTTATGAGTGGTCTGAGCTTCTTCATTCAGGGCGTTTTGTGAGTCATAAAGTGCGCGGGGTGCATCGGTCGTTCTTCTTTGAAGTGAATGAAGGCAAGGACCTTACGAAGCGCATCTATTGGAAGGGATAGGGTGCTCCCCAAGCAGGTGCGGAGGAGTCGCCCTATTGGAGTGTCGTATCCGCTGCACGAACCCCGTCTGGCATGAGCCAGGAGAGGCGCGCAGAGTGGGGCGATGGACGCGAGGCCCTCACAGCCAGCGCTATCGGGACGAGCCGTTCGCCGCAGCTTCCTGTTCCGGCGT